>JAIYAO010000039.1 GCA_027488965.1 Alphaproteobacteria bacterium | reverse complement strand
GTGGCCGAACACCGAGATGTCCTCGATCCCGCTCCACGGCAGGGCCCAGCCGCCGGGGCCCGGCCGCGCGACGCCGTGGGCGTCCAGCCGGTAGAACGGACGCGCCCGGGCGAGACGGACCACCGCAAGGGGGGCGGCCGCCCCGAAGAAGGCCGCACCGCCCCAGCCGATCCAGGCCACGACCCTCTCGCCGTCGGCCCAGGCCAGCTGTCCGATGAGCAGGGATCCGGCAGCCATCATCAGGCCGGCAAGCCCCAGCACCAGCGTCTGCCGCGTGTCCGGCCGGATCACGAGCGCGCCACCGGCGTCCCGCGCCGGCCCCCGCCTGGGCAGCAATTCACCAGCGAAAACAACCGCACAGCCACCGAAGAAGACGATGCAGGCCAGCCCCACGGTGCGGTCTCCGGCGTCCCCCCGCACCGCCAGGAGGCCGCCGATCCCAACGAACGCGGCCGTGACGAGCAGCAGCAGGAGGGCGCGCCGTCGGTCCATGAGGATCTCCGTCCCGTTTCCCGCAGCGCCGGCCCGCCCGGCGCGCCTTGCAGGCGTAGCGCATTAACATTGCGCCGACCGGGGCTTTGTGTTGCCTTTCAGGCACGGTTTGTGCGACGCCCGACAGTCTCGATGCGCATCCTGTTGCGTAATGCTGCACTGCGGCGCAAAGTGTGCGACTGCGAAACGACTACCGGCGCAGGAGACGCCGGAGACCAAGGAGAGAGGCATGCCCGCACAGGCCGCGAAGCCGTTGCTCGTCAAGGATCTCTACGAGGTCGGCGAGATTCCCCCCCAGTTCCACGTGCCCAAGACGATGTACGCCTGGGCCATTCGCAAGGAACGCCACGGGCGGCCGAAAACGGCGATGCTGCTGGAAGTGGTGGAGACCCCCACCATCGGCGAGGACGAAGTGCTCGTGCTCGTGATGGCCGCGGGCGTGAACTACAACGGCGTGTGGGCAGCCCTTGGGGAGCCGATCTCCCCGCTGGATGGTCACAAGCAGCCTTACCACATCGCCGGCTCCGACGCGTCGGGCATCGTCTGGGCCGTGGGCGCCAAGGTGAAGCGCTGGAAGCCGGGCGATGAGGTCGTCATCCACTGCAACCAGGACGACGGCGACGACGAGGAGTGCAACGGCGGCGACCCGATGTTCTCCAGCAGCCAGCGCATCTGGGGCTACGAGACGCCGGACGGCTCGTTTGCGCAGTTCTGCCGCGTGCAGGCGCGCCAGCTCATGCAGCGCCCGCAGCACCTCACCTGGGAAGAGGCGGCCTGCTACACGCTGACGCTCGCCACCGCGTACCGCATGCTGTTCGGCTGGCGTCCCAACGTGCTGCGCCCTGGCCAGAACGTGCTTGTGTGGGGCGCTTCGGGCGGGCTTGGCGTGTTCGCCACGCAGCTCTGCGCCGTCTCGGGCGCGCACGCCATCGGCGTCGTGGGCGATGAATCCAAGATCGACTACGTGCTCTCGATGGGCGCGAAAGCGGTCATCAACCGCAAGGACTTCAACTGCTGGGGCCAGCTGCCGAAGGTGAACGGCGAGGGCTTCCCGGAGTACATGAAAGAGGTCGGCAAGTTCGGGAAGGCGATCCGCGCCATCACCGGCGGCAAGGACCCGGACATCGTGTTCGAACACCCCGGCGAAAGCACGTTCCCGGTCTCGGTGCGCGTGGTGAAGCGCGGCGGCATGGTCGTGATCTGCGCCGGCACCACCGGCTTCAACCTCACCATGGATGCGCGCTATCTCTGGATGCACCAGAAGCGCGTGCAGGGCAGCCACTTCGCGCACCTCTATCATGCGTCGCAGGCCAACCAGCTGGTCATCGACCGCCGCATCGATCCCGCCATGGGCGAGGTCTTCCCGTGGACCGGCATCCCCGATGCGCACGAGAAGATGCTCGACAACGCCCACACCCCCGGCAACATGGCGGTGCTGGTGTCGTCGCCGCGTTCCGGACTGCGGACGTACGAGGATGTGCTGGAGGCGGGCGGCGCGGCCTGAGGTTTGGCGGCTGATGCTTGGCTTCGATGCCATTGACGACAGTTTCGGTCTGACCGAATGCCACGCTGGGCTCTTCTACAATTTCGAGTGGGCCCTGCGCATCGATCTGGGCGGAGATATCGCGCCGACTGAACAACGTGTGGCGCGATTCACGCAGGCCTATCACCGCGCCGTCGATGTTGTGGAGCAGGTCTTCTCTGGCGCCGCCGTCAGCACGGTTGTCGCGGCGTTTGATCGCTCCTTCCGAAAGACGCAAGTCGAGATGGCGCGGCTCAGCCGCCGACTCGCGCACGCTTACCACGCGGCGCCCGAGACGGTGCGCGGTGGCGTGCGCTGGCGCGTCATCGACCAGACTTCGCCGGCGGATCGCGCCGCATTCATCTGGGCCTCTGTTGCCGCAGAGATTGGCGTCGCGCCGCGGGGTCCCGATGCCCGCTTCTACTTTGTAGATCAGGACATGTCTGTGTTAGCGCACGTCTATGATGATCGTGGCATGGACGTGGTTGCGCACGGGCGCGCGGCGCTGCAACCTCACTATGGCTCGTACGTCCCTTGGCTCCTCAAGTTCGACCGCTCGCGCATGGACGCCGCCTTTGGCTGATCTTCCGCACGTCGGCGGTAGCCGGTGTTGGAGGTGACTCGCGACGGTTGCTCGCCCTCGACAAAACCGCCCCGTCCGGTCCTTATGCCGCCGCGGGTAACGGTGCTGTCATGCGGGGGTGGCATGCAGCGACGCCGCGCCGGGCCGGCCGGCGGGCGAGGGGAGGAATGGCGATGCTGCGGTGGATCGGAGGGCTCCTGGTGATCGCCGCACTCGCGGTGGCGGCGGCGGCGGCGGTGCGGACGAGGGATTTCGTGCCCGCGCCGCTGGCGGATCTCGCCGTGGCCGCGCCCGTGCCCGACATCGCCATCGACGCCGATGCGGCCGCCGCCCGTCTCGGCCAGGCGCTGCGCTTCCAGACCATTTCCGTCCAGCAGGGCCAGCCGTGGGACGCTGCGCCCTTCGCCGCGCAGCGCGCGTGGCTGGAGACCGCCTACCCCGCCTTCCACGCGGTGGCCAAACGCGAGATCGTCAATCAGGAGAGCCTGCTCTTCACCTGGGAAGGCAGCGACCCCGCGCTGAAGCCGATGCTCCTGCTGGCGCACCTCGATGTGGTGCCGGTGGAAGAATGGTCGAAGGACCAGTGGGAGGCCGAGCCGTTCGGCGGCGAGGTGCGCGACGGCTTCGTGTGGGGCCGCGGCGCCGCCGACGACAAGGGCTCGCTGGTGGCGATCCTGGAAGCCGCCAACGCGCTCGCCGCGCAGGGCTTCAAGCCCGCGCGCACCATCATCTTCGCTTTCGGCCACGATGAGGAAGTGTCCGGCCGGCAAGGCGCCATCGCCATGGCGAAGCTCCTGAAGGACCGCGGCGTGACCGCCTGGTTCGCCCTCGACGAGGGCATGGTCATCGTCGAGAAGTACCCGCTCACCGATACGCCCGTGGCGCTCATCGGCATCGGCGAAAAGGGCTACGGCACCGTGCGCGTGACCGCCGAGGCCACCGCCGGCCATTCCTCCACGCCGCCGCCGGACACCGCCGTCACGCTGCTGTCGGAAGCCATCATCCGCATCCACCGCATGCCCATCGAGATGAAGCTGGGGGGCGGCCCGGCGATCGACATGATCCGCGCGCTCAGCCCGCAGCTGCCGCTGACGATCCGGGTCGCCGCCGCCAACGAATGGCTGTTCTCGCCGGTCATCAACCAGCAGCTCGGCGCCGATCCGCGCGCCGCGGCCCTGCTGCGCACCACCATCGCGCCGACGATGCTGGAGGGGGGCTCCAAGGAAAACGTACTGCCGGGTCGCGTCTCGGCGATGATCAATTTCCGGCTGCACCCGCGCGATACGTCCGCGGAAATCCTCGCCGCCGCGCAGGAGGCCGTGCGCGGCATTCCCGGCGTCACCGTCGAATGGGCGTCCCCGCCGATGGAGGCCAGCCCGGTCTCGTCCACCGTGTCGGACAGCTACGCGCTGATTTCCGCGGTGGCGCGCGCCGCCGGCGACAACGCGCCCGTGGCGCCGACGCTGGTCCTGGGCGGCACGGACTCGCGCCACTACCTGGGTGTCGCCGACAACGTCTACCGCTTCACGCCGGCGATCCTCACGGACGAAGAGATCTCGGGGATCCACGGCGTCAACGAGAAGCTCTCCGTCGCCAACGTGGAGCGCATGATCAAGGGATACGTCCATCTCATCGCCGCCGGCGCCGGCGCCGCGCCGTAGCAAGGAGACCGTGCATGCACCGTCTTGTTCTCATCGCCGCCCTCGCGCTGGCCGCTTGCGCGCCCGCACAGGAGACCGCCGTGTCGCCCGTTGAACGCACCGGCTCGGGCGCCGTGCCTGCGCCCACCCCCGCCGATGTCCTCCAGCGCGTGACCGCCGACGACGACGGCAAGGTCATCGCCGTGCCCGTGGGCGGACGGTTTGCGGTGGAACTGGTGGGCGTGCCCACCGCCGGCTACGTTTGGCAGGTGGATGCAAAGCCCGCCTTCCTGTCGGACGCGCAGGAATCCTCCGGCAACACCACGATGGCGCAGTCGCAGCCCGGCTTCACCGGCGGCAATCACTGGGAAGTGTTCGTGTTCACCGCCACGTCCGCAGGCGAAGGCGCGCTGACGCTGGGCCAGCGCCGCCCGTGGGAGAAGAGCGAGCCGCCCACGCGGACCTTCAAGGTCACTGTCCGGGCGCAGTGAGCGGCCGGACATGATCCTGCTGGCGCTGCCTGTCTTCCTGCTCGCAGGGCTCGGCATCCTGTTCTGCACCATCCAGGGCTTCCGTTTTCTCGGGATGGCGCTGAACCCGCGTCGCCCCCTGGCGCAACGCCGGATGCGGGCTGCGATGGCGGCGCTTTGTCTCTGCGGGATGTTCGCGGCGGCGGCGGCAGGCTATCTCGGCATCATCGCGCTCCTGTACTACGGCGGCGCGTCCCAGACCCAGTAAGGCCCGCGCCCGCGCATGAGCGATCACCTGAAGGACATGTGGTACTTCGCGGCCACGTCGCGGGAGCTGAAGCCCGGCGCACAGTTCCGCCGCGAGATGCTGGGAGAGCCGGTGCTCCTGGGGCGCACCGCGGCGGGGCAGGCGTTCGCGCTGCGCGATATCTGTCCGCACCGCGCCGTGCCGTTGTCGGCGGGGCGGCAGGTGGAGACGGACGGCCAGCCCACGGTGGAATGCCCCTATCACGGCTGGCGGTTCGGCGCGGCCGATGGCGTGTGCCGGCACATGCCCTCCCTGACGCCGGACGATTCCTACGAGACCACCCGCATCCGCGTGCGCTCCTATCCGGTGCATGAGGCCAATGGCGCCGTGTTCGCCTTCATCGCCGCGGATGCGCGCGCTACCGAAGCGTCCATCCCGCCGCCGGAGTTCGGGCCGCTGCCGGACAAGCCGAAGTTCGTCGTCGAGCGCACGTTCAAGGCCACGATGGACAATGCCGTCGTCGGCCTCATGGATCCCGCGCACGTGCCGTTCGTGCACTCGCAATGGTGGTGGCGGCCGCCTTCTGCGGGGTTCCGCATCAAGGAGAAGAAGTTCGCGCCGCGCCACCGCGGCTGGGAGATCTCGCGCCACGCGCCCAGCGGCAACTCGCTGATGTACCGCGCCGTGTTCGGCGGCGATGTGACCACGGAAATCCTGTTCGACCTGCCGGGCTACCGCTGGGAGGTGGTGGAGAACGGCAAGGGCGCGCGCTTCGTCACGCTCACCTGCCTCACGCCCATCGACGACGCGTCCACCCGCATCACCCAGCTCACCTACTGGACGGGCGCGCCGCTGCTCAATCTCGCGCTGCCCATCGCCCCGCACATGGCGCGCGAGTTCCTGGACCAGGACGGCGCCATGGTCGATCTCCAGAACGAGGGCCTGAAGTATCGCCCCGGCATGCTGTGGATCGACGACATCGACGTGCAGGCGAAATGGTACCTGAAACTCAAGAAGGAATGGGCGCAGAGCCGCACCGAAGGTCGCGCGTTCGTGAACCCCATCGAGGCCACGACCCTGAAGTGGCGCAGCTGACCGCCCGCACAGGCGCCGAAATGTGATCGCGCTGCAGGCCCCGTCGTCGCCTTGACCGGCGCACGGCCCTCAAGCAGCGTCGCTCCCATGAGTCCCCCTCCCGGTTCCGATGGCGAGTCCGCCGAACACCACCCGTCCGCACAGGACCGTCCCCGGCGCATCATGGCGATGCGGGGCTTCACCTTCGTGGAGCGCGCGCTGCTGGTGGTCATCGCCGGGCTGACCATGGCCGCCGCGGGCATGGAGCTGTGGCGGGTGTACCTCGCGCGCGACATCTCGCTGGCCGACATCCTGCTGATGTTCCTCTATCTGGAGGTCATCGGCATGATCGCCGTGTTCTATGAGCGGCGCGGGTCGCCGTTCGTGTATCCCATCTTCATCGCCATCACCGCGCTGGCGCGCCTGATCGTGCTGCAAGGCAAGGACATGGCGCCGGAGAACATCGTGTTCGAAGCCGGCGCCATCCTCCTGCTGTCCATCGCCGCCGTCGTCGTCGTGCGGGCGGGCAAGAGCTAGGCGTCGGACGCGCGGCGGATCGCCGTCAGCCGGACGCGTGCATGCGCGCATAGTGCGAGGGCGGCACGCCGATCCGGTCCGTGAACAGGGCGCGGAACGCCGCTTCCGACCGGAAGCCCACCCGTGACGCCACCACCTTGACGGGCTCCCCCGCCTCGAGCGCCATCCGCGCCCGGTCGAGCCGCAACGTTTCCAGGCAGCGGCCCGGCGTGTCGCCCGTGGCGGCGGCGAATTGGCGCCAGAAGGTGCGCGTGCTCATCCCCGCCCGGGCCGCCATGTCGGCGACGGTGAGGGGGCGATCCAGGTGCTCCGCCATCCACGCAATGAGATCGGTGAACTGTCCGTGCTGGCGCGTCTGCGCGTCGATGACGCCGCTGAACTGGGACTGGTGGCCGGGGCGGTGCGCATAGACGACGAGGTACTTCGCCACCTTGCCCATGAGCGTCGCGCCGTGATCGCGCGCCAGCATCGCCAGCGCCATGTCCACGCCCGTGGTGACGCCCGCGGAGGTCCAGAGCGCACCGTCCTCCACATACAGGGCATCGGGCTCCAGCTTCACGTTTGGGAACGCGGCGCGGAACGGCGCGCATCCGTCCCAGTGCGTCGTCGCGCGGCGCCCGTCGAGAAGGCCTGCGGCCGCCAGCAGGAAGGCGCCGCTGCAGACCGATCCGAACCGTTCCGCACGCGCGGCGGCCCGGCGCATCAACGCGGCGATGGCGGGATCGGCCATAGCCCGCTGCAGCGGCGCCGCGTGCGCGCCCATCGCAAGCACCGTATCGACGGTGGAGAAGCGGTAGCCCTTCATGGGCGTGGCGGCGCAGGCGAGGCCGCCCGAACTCTGCACCGACGCGGCGGGCGCAAGCGTGATCACGTCGTAGAGACGCCGCCGCGACAGCGCATTGGCCGTCGAGAACACAGTGGCGGGGCCCGCCATGTCGAGCAGCTCGAAGCCGTCGTACAGCAGAAACAGGATGCGCCGGGGGGTCATTGGCGGGATATAGTCGGTTATTGTCATTTCCGCCATAGGGTGCGCGCGCTACGGGTGAGGCCTCGCAGGAGCGCGCCATGACCACACCGCTGCATATCGGCTTCCTCATCTATCCCGACGTGACCCAGCTCGATGCGACGGGCCCGGCGCAGGTCCTTTCGTTTGTGCCGGGCGCGCAGATCCACATGGTCGCCGCCAGCCTCGATCCTGTGCCCACGGACGCCGGATTCTCCATTCTCCCCACCGACAGTTTCGAGACCTGCCCGCCGCTCGATGTCCTCTGCGCGCCAGGCGGCTTTGGCCAGGTGGCGGTCATGCGCGATGCGGCGACGCTTGCGTTCCTGAAGCGGCAGGGCGAGGGCGCGCGGTATGTCACTTCGGTGTGCAGCGGATCGCTGATCCTCGGCGCTGCAGGCTTGTTGGTGGGCTACAGGTCGGCGTGCCACTGGGCGGCCCGCGAGATGTTGTCTGCCTTCGGCGCGGTGCCGGTGGCGGAAAGGATCGTGCGCGATCGCAACCGCTTGTCCGGTGGGGGCGTCACGGCGGGTATCGATTTCGGGCTCGTGCTCGCCGCCGAACTTGTGGGGGAGGAGGTCGCGAAGGAAATCCAGCTCATGCTCGAGTACGCGCCGGCGCCGCCGTTCCAGGCAGGGACGCCCGAAGCCGCGGGCGCGGTGCTGGAGGCCCGGGTGCGGGCGCGCTTTGCGGCGGCCTCGGCCTGACCGTGGCGGCGCTTGGCACACGCGACTGGGTGGAGCGCACCGGCGGCAAGCTGTCGTGGCGCGATCGCCTCGCAATGGTCGCCGACGGCGTGCGCGCGTGCGGCGGCGCAGGCGCGCATGAAGGCGGGGTTGAAGCTTCGTCACCGGGAGGTGGACAATATCCTGCCGCCGGACTCCGCCATCGCCCGCGCGGCGGTGGCGATCAGCGCGTCTGCCTGTCCGCCGTTCCTGCACAACCACAACCTGCGCGCCTACTTCTGGGCCCGCCTTCTTGACGGGGATTCCCGGCCCTTCGACGATGAGGCCCTGTTCGTGGCCCTCATGCTCCACGACCTCGGCCTGACGGACGGCCACCGCCTGCACGGCGCCCGGGAGCAGTGCTTCACCATCGTCGGCGCCCGGGCCGCCGATGCCCTTGGCGCCGCGCACGGCTGGAGCGGCCCGCGTGCGGCGCTGGCGGCCCAGGCCATCACGCTGCATCTCAATGTCGCGGTGGCGGACCGGCACGGCAAGGAAGCACAGCTCGTACGCGCCGGTTCCGGCGCCGATGTGGCGGGTATCGGCCTCGATGTGCTCCACGGCGATCAGATCGAGGCGGTCGTGGCGCGCTATCCGCGGCATGGCCTCAAGCAGGCGATCCAGGCGCCGCTCCACCGCGAGGCGACCGAGCGGCCATGCTGCCGCATCGCGTTCATGCAGGCGCGGCTGGGATTCGCCGCTTTGATCCGCAGCGCACCGATGTTCGCGGACTGACCCGCCCGCGGGCCCCGGCATGGACAGCCGCGCGGCGGGCGCTAGACTCCGTCGCCATGACCGATACCGCTCCCCCCGCCGCCCCGTCTCCCGCCGCAGGGCCGCTCCTCCAGATCCGCGATCTCTCCGTGCGGTTCGACACCAACGACGGCGTCGTGGAGGCCGTGAAGACCATCAGTCTCACGATCGGTCGCGGCGAGTGCCTCGGCGTGGTGGGCGAATCCGGATCGGGCAAGAGCCAGACGTTCCTTGCCGCCTTTGGTCTCCTCCCGGACAACGGGCGCGCCACGGGCGAGGTCCTGTTCGGCGGCATCCACATCCTCGGCATGTCGCGCCGGGAGTTGAACAAGCTTCGCGGCCGGCGCGTGTCCATGGTGTTCCAGGATCCGCTCACGTCGCTCACGCCGCACATGCGCATCGGCGAGCAGATGGCGGAAGTTCTAGGCCACCACTTCGGCATCGAGGGCGAAGAGGCGCAGAAGCGTTGCCGCGACTGGCTGGAGCGCGTCCGCATCCCGGAGGCGGCGCGCCGCCTCGGCCAGTTTCCCCATGAGCTGTCCGGCGGCATGCGCCAGCGCGTGATGCTGGGCATGGCCATGATGACGGAGCCGGAACTGCTCATCGCCGACGAACCCACCACCGCGCTCGACGCCACGGTGCAGGCCCAGGTGCTCGATCTCATCCGCGATCTCATCACCGAAACCGGGACGGCGGTGGCGCTGGTGACGCACGACATGGGCGTGATCGCGCAGATGGCGGAGCGGGTCATCGTCATGCGCAAGGGCGAAGTGGTGGAGACCAACACCGCCGAGGCGTTGTTCGCTTCGCCGCGCGAGGCCTACACCCGCGCCCTCCTGGAGGCGGTGCCGCGGGTGGACGGCGTGCAGCGGCACACCGCCTCGGAGGCGCTCGGCCCGTCGCCGGGCCCCGATGTGGCGCCCATTCTCACGGCGCGGGATCTCAAGGTCTATTTCAATGTGCCGGGGGAGGGCCTGTTTGCGAAGGCCCGCAAGCTGCGCGCGGTGGATGGCGTCGATCTCGACCTGAAGCCCGGCGAGACGCTGGGCATCGTGGGCGAAAGCGGCTGCGGCAAGTCCACGCTGGCGCGCGCGGTGATGCAGCTTGTGCCGGTGACGGCCGGCAACGTGACGTTCCTCTCCCGCGGCATGATGGAGGCGGACCGCGCCGCCATCCGCGGCATGCGCAAGGACCTGCAGATCGTCTTCCAGGATCCGCTCGCCAGCCTCGACCCGCGCATGACCGTGGGCTCCTCCATCGCCGAGCCGCTGCTGGCGTTCGAGCCCGGTCTTGGCCGCCAGCAGCGCGAGGATCGCGCGCGCGAGATGATGGCGCTCGTCGGCCTCGATCCCGCGCTGATCAACAGGTATCCGCACGAGTTGAGCGGCGGGCAGAACCAGCGCGTGGGCATCGCCCGCGCCATGGTGATGAAGCCGAAGCTGGTGGTGTGCGACGAGGCGGTCTCTGCGCTCGATGTGTCGATCCAGGCGCAGATCGTGCGGCTGCTCATCCGCCTGCAGAAGCAGTTCGGCCTGGCCATGCTGTTCATCAGCCACGATCTGGCGGTGGTGCGCGAGGTGAGCCACCGGGTGCTCGTGCTTTATCTCGGCCGCGCGGTGGAGCTGGGCGCGACGCCGGACATCTTCGCCGATCCGCGCCATCCGTACACAAAGGCGCTGCTCTCGGCGGCGCCCACGCCGGATCCGAAGGCCGCACGCGAACGGCCGCGCATCCGCCTTGCGGGGGATCTCCCGTCGCCGCTCGATTCCCGCGCGGGCCTCAGGTTCCTGAAGTCGAAGCTGGTGGACGATCCGGAGGCCGTGCAGTACCGGCCGAAGCTGCTGGAAGTGGCGCCGGGGCACTGGGTGGCGGAGCACGATCCCGTGGAAGCGGTCGTCGCAGCGGCGTGACGGCGCGCCCGTGGCCAAGCTCTACTTTTCCTACGCCGCCATGAACGCCGGCAAGTCCACGATCCTGCTGCAGGCGTCGCACAACTATCGCGAGCGCGGCATGCACACGCTGCTGTTCACGTCGGCGCTGTATGCGGACGATCCGGCGGGCGCGATTTCCTCCCGTCTTGGCGTGGCTTCCGATGCGGCGCTTTTTGAGGAAAGCGACGATCTGCTCGCAAGCATCTCTGCGTCGCATGCAGCAAACCGCGTGCACGCCGTGTTCGTGGACGAGGCGCAGTTTCTCTCGCCCGATCAGGTCTGGCAGCTCGCGCGCGTGGCGGACCGGCTGAACATTCCCGTTCTGTGCTACGGCCTGCGCACGGACTTCCGCGGGGACCTCTTTCCGGGCAGCGCCACGCTGCTCGCCATCGCAGACAACATCCGCGAGGTGCGCACCATCTGCCATTGCGGCGCGAAGGCCACCATGGTGCTGCGCCGCGACGAGCACGGCGCAGCCGCCCTGAGCGGCGACCAGATCAGCATCGAAAAATCGATCTACGTCTCGCTCTGCCGCCGCCACTGGGAGGAGGAAGCGGGACGCTGGCCAGCCTAGTGGCTACTGCGGGGCGTGGTGCGACGATCGTCGTGGTCCATGAAATCGCGCAACGCGAGATCAGCGCGCGCGGCCTGTTCTCGAACCTTCGCCACGGCCTGCCGCATCGCGTCGCTGTTGATGGCCTTGTGCGCACTGTAGAGCAGTACGCCGGCGATCAGATCACCGCCGACATTGGTTTCCGCAAACCGGCGGATGCGCTTCGGCACCTTGACGCCGGCAATCTTTTTCGGAAACCGGTCGCGTTTTTTTGCCATGTTGACCTCCATCGACTGATGTCTGGTCCAACACGCGGCGCCAAAAACGGGTTCCGGGACCAGCTGCACTCGAGGGAGGGCAATCACTCCTCCTCGAACAGCCCCACCTGCTCCACCGGCTTCGGCGGCGCCTTGCGGCCCAGCCGCTCGTAGGCCTTCGGCGCGGCGCAGCGGCCGCGCGGGGTGCGCAGGATGAAGCCCTGCTGCATGAGGTAGGGTTCGATTACGTCCTCGATGGCGTCGCGCGCTTCGGCGATGGCGGCCGCCAGCGTCTCCACGCCCACGGGGCCGCCGCCGTAGTTGTCCACCAGCGCCACGAGATAGCGGCGGTCCAGCGTGTCGAGGCCGTCGGAATCCACTTCCAGCCGCGCCAGGGCCTTGTCGGCGACCTTGGCGGTGATCTCCTCGCCCTGCGCGTGGGCGAAGTCCCGCACCCGGCGCAGCAGGCGCACCGCCACGCGCGGCGTGCCGCGGGCGCGCTTGGCGATTTCATAGGCGCCCTCGCGCGTCATCGGCGCGGCCAGCTTGTCGCCGGCGCGCACGACGATGCCGCACAGCTCGTCGGCGTCGTAGAATTCAAGTCGCACCGGAATCCCGAAGCGGTCGCGCAGCGGATTACCCAAGAGGCCCGCGCGCGTGGTGGCGCCCACCAGCGTAAAGGGCGCCAGATCGATGCGCACGCTGCGCGCGGAGGGGCCTTCGCCGATGATCAGGTCGAGGTGGTAGTCCTCCATGGCGGGGTAGAGGATTTCCTCCACGGCGGGCGCCAGGCGATGGATTTCGTCGATGAACAGCACGTCGCGCGGTTCAAGGTTGGTCAGCAGCGCCGCGAGATCCCCCGCCTTGGCGATCACCGGGCCGGAGGTGGCGCGAAAGCCCACGCCCAGTTCGCGCGCGATGATCTGCGCCAGGGTCGTCTTGCCGAGGCCGGGGGGGCCGAACAGCAGCGTGTGGTCCATGGCCTCGTTGCGCCCCCGCGCGGCCTCCACGAACACCTTGAGGTTGGCCTTGGCCTTCGGCTGGCCGGCGAACTCGTCGAACCCGGTCGGGCGCAGGGCCCGGTCCACAGGTTCGCCAGGCAGGGGCTGTGCTGAGAGAAGGCGGGACTCGGGCATCGATCTCAGTCTGGGGCCACAGGGTTGGCAAATCGTTCTTAGGCCTGTTCGCGCCGTCACGCACCTGCCGCGCCCGCACCCCCATTGGCCGCACTGCAATCTGGCGCATTTCGTGTATAGTCCATTCTTGCTTGGCCTCCGGGCCGTCCCCACCCACACCAGACTGAATCGCCAGAGCCCCCCGGGGGCTCGTTGAGACCCCCATGCCATTCCCCACCGTCCACCCCGCCCTCGGCCAGGCGCTCGCCGCCCGCGCCTACCTTGAGCCCACGCCCGTGCAGGCCGCGGTGCTGGAAGCGCCCGACGGGGCGGACCTTCTCGTTTCGGCACAGACCGGCTCCGGCAAGACCGTGGCGTTCGGCCTGTCCATCGCGTCGACGGTCCTTGGGGACCTGCCGCGTTTCGAGCACGCCGGCCGGCCGCTTGCCCTCATCATCGCGCCCACGCGTGAGCTGGCCCAGCAGGTCCATCGCGAGCTCGAATGGCTCTATGCCGAGACGGGCGCGCGGGTGATCTCGTGTGTGGGCGGCATGGATGCGCGGCGCGAGGCGCGGCTCCTTAACGCCGGCGCCCACATCGTCGTCGGCACGCCGGGCCGGCTGCGCGATCACCTGGAGCGCGGCGCGCTCGATGTGGCCTCGCTGCGCGTGGTGGTGCTCGACGAGGCCGACGAGATGCTCGATCTCGGCTTCCGCGAGGATCTCCAGTTCATGCTGGAGGCGATGCCGGAGGACCGGCGCACGCTGCTGTTTTCGGCCACGATCCCGAAGGACATCGCGGCGCTCGCGAAACGCTACCAGCGCGACGCCGTGCGGATCGATACCATCGCCCGCAACCAGCCGCACGCCGACATCGAGTATCACGCCGTGCGCATCGCGCCGAACGACGTGGAGCACGCTGTCGTCAACCTGCTGCGCTACCACGACATGGGCGCGGCGCTGGTGTTCTGCGCCACGCGCGAAGGCGTCAAGCGCCTGCACGCCAGCCTGCTGGAGCGGGGCTTCGCCGCCGTCGCGCTCTCCGGTGAGTTCAGCCAGAACGAACGCAATCATGCGCTGCAATCGCTGCGGGACGGCCGCTCGAAGGTGTGCGTGGCGACGGACGTGGCCGCCCGCGGGCTCGACCTGCCGGATCTGGGCCTTGTGATCCACGCGGACCTGCCGCTCAACCGCGAAACGCTCCTGCACCGCAGCGGCCGCACGGGCCGGGCGGGGCGCAAGGGCCTGTGCGCGATGCTCGCCCCGCACACGCGTCGCCGCCAGGCCGAACGCCTGCTCGACAGCGCCCGGATCGACGCGGTGTGGACCAACGCGCCCACGCCGGAGGAAATCCGCGCAAAGGATGCCGAGCGCCTGCTGTCCCATCCCATCTTCACCGCAGAGCTGACGGAGGAGGACCAGAGCGTCGCCCGCGCGCTCATGTCCGGCCGCACGCCGGAGCAGATCGCCTCGGCCTTTGCCCGGTTCGTGCGCGAGCTGCTGCCCGCGCCGGAAGATCTCTTCGATCCCGGCCCGTTCCAGGATCAGCGCCCCCAGCGCAACGACCGCGCCGACCGCTTCAGCGAGAGCGAAGAGATGGTGCCGTTCCGCATGAACGCGGGGCGTTTCAACAACGCGGATCCGCGCTGGCTCATTCCGCTGATCTGCCGCCTCGGGCACATCACCAAGCGCGAGATCGGCAACATCAAGATCTTCGAGCGCGAAACCACGGTGGAGATCGCCGCCTCCGTCGTGCCGCGCTTTGTCGCCGCACTGCGCCGGGCGGACGATCCCGAAGTGCGCATCGAGCCGATGGACGGTGTGGCGGAGCGGGGAAGCCGCGGCCGTGCGCAGCATCGGGAGGATCGTCCGCCGCCGCGTCCGCGTGCGCCCCGCTCCGAGCCGCGCTCCACCTGGCGTCCGGAGGCCGCCGACAGCAGCGACATGATCGACGACAATCCGCGGGACGCAGTGCGCGAACCGAAACGGGCGCACAAGGCGCCCGACCAGAAGCCGAGGCCGGCCAAGCCGTTTGCGCCCAAGTCGAAAACGTCGTGGCGCGCCAAGGCGCCCGGCGGCGATGCGCCACCCAAACGGCCGCGCGTGCACAAGCCCTTCGCCATGAAGCCGGGCAGCGCCCCGCCGCGCAAGAAGGGCAAGCCTTCGCGCGGGCAGGGCGGCTGACAAGCTACCCGCGCTGCGCGATCGCTTCGGCGTAGCGTTGCATCGCGGGATCCTGGGAGATCGGCGACTCGTCATCCGCCTCGGCGGCGTGCACGCAGCGGCAGCCGTCGTCGTGCTGTTCGGCCTGTGTGTCTGTCCAGCGGTCGAGGGGTGTGTTGGCGGTGCGGGTCATGGCGTTTCTCCTTGCCCTAGAGAGTACGCGGGGGCGGGTGCGCCGTTACGTCGCGCCACGCACTTCCTTCAGTGCGGCCCGGATCAACTCCGGCGTCGGCGCATCTTCGGGCATCGCCTTCGCTGCGGTGGCCACGGCACGGGCCGCCGTGGTCTGGTCGATGCCCAGATTGACGAGCGCGCTCACCGCATCGCCGCGCGCGCCGCTCGCGCCGGCCACCAGCACGGGCTTCGCCGACGGCAGCGGCGCGTGAGAGAGAAAGCCGCGGCCGGGCGCCTTGCCGGCCAGTTCGGTGACGATGCGGATGGCGAGTTTGGGGCCCACGCCGTTGGCGCGCGCGAGGCTTGCCTTGTCCTGCAGCGCAATGGCGTCGGAGAGTTCGGCGATGGTCAGCGTGTCGAGGATCGACAGCGCCACGCGGGCGCCCACGCTCTGCACCGACTGCAGATGCACGAACCAGCCGCGCTCTTCCTCGCTGGCGAAGCCGAACAGCCGGATGGCGTCCTCGCGCACATGCGTTTCTATGCAGAGCGCGGCAGCCTCGCCGACCGACAGCCGCGACAGCGTGCGCGAGCCTGCCTGCACCACGTAGCCCACGCCGCCCACGTCGATCAGGCAGGCGTCCTCGCCGATGGCCGAGACGAGGCCGCGCAAAGCCCCAATCAAGGCTGCGCCCCGATCACGCCGCGCCGCCCAGCTTGTCCGCGATCTTCTTGCGGTGGCCGCCGTGTGCGGCATGGCAGATCGCCACCGCGAGCGCATCGGCGGCGTCCGCCGCCACGTTGCCCGCGGCGGGCATCAGCCGGCGCACCATGAAGGCCACCTGCTCCTTCTCCGCCTGGCCGTTGCCCACCAGCGCCTTCTTGATCTCCGCCGGCGCATACTCGCCGATGAAGAGGCCGTGGCGCGCCGGCGCGATGAGGGCCGCCCCGCGGGCCTGGCCCAGCGCCAGCGCGGATTTCGGGTTGGTGGCGTTGACGTACGTCTCCTCCACCGCCGCCTCGTGCGGATCGTGCTGCTCGATCACGCCCTCCAGGCCGTCGAGGATCGCCGAGAGGCGCCGGCCCATGGACATGTCCGCCTTGGGGCGCACCACGCCGTGGGCGATGTGGGAGAGGCGGGGGCCATCGGAGAGAATGATGCCCCAGCCGCACCGGTTGAGGCCCGGGTCGATGCCGAGAATGCGCAAAACTGTCATGAGTGCGGTGCTTAGACCGATTCCTTACCGGATGACTTAAGCGCAAGGATTGCCGCGCGGGTCGGCGATGGGCGCTTTACCGGACAATTGTCCTACAAAAATGCGGCCTGCACCAGCATTCCCCTCACACGTGTTCAGCGCTCCAGCTTGCGGATGATGTCCTTCCGGCGGCGGGGGTCCACATGCAGGAACACCTCGGACACGAACGCGCGCCGTTGCGCCACCACCGTGTTGAGGGCGTCCGTGGGGTCCGGGCCGCCCTCGCGGCCGAGATCGCTGATGGCGCGGTAGGCGAAAAAGATCGCGTCCAGCGCCGGCTGACGCACGCCCTTGAACGCGGCCGGCTTGTCGGGATCCTCCACGCTCGTGGTGTTGGGAAAGAACAGGCGGCCCCGGTCCAGCGACGCCGAAAGCCGGGCGCGGCACTCGCTGCGGAGGGCCAGGAAATCGCCGTCGTTCACCAGCGCGTCGCGGCGGTCGCGGCAGAGTTTCTGGGTGTCGGCCAGCCGCTCGATCACCTCGTCGGCCCACGCGATGAGATCGGTGTCGCGCTGCGCGCGCAACGATTCCAGCTGCATCGTCTCCTGACGTTTCACCGTTGCGCGGTTGAGGAAGAACGACCATGCGGCGGCGATGGCGGAGCCGAAGGCCAGCCACTCCGAGGGCCCGAGTTTCTGGACGAAGGCGATAAAGGTTTCGGCGTTCACGGCTCAATCCAGTGCAAGATCGGCGACGGCGTCGAGGATGGCGTCGGCGTCGAGGCGGTAGGTGCGGTAAAGGTCGGGCAGGTCGCCGGTCTGGCCGAAGGTCTCCACGCCTAGTGCGCGGACGCGATGCCCGTGCACCCCGCCGAGCCAGGAGAGCGTCGCTGGCGAACCATCGACGAGGGTGACGATGCCGGCGTCGCGGGAGAGGGGGGCGAGCAGCGCCTCCACATGGCTGGGTGCACGGCGATGAGGACCGCCGGCGCCCTCGCCGGCATACGGTGCTGATGCGTGAGAGACTTTGCCGGCGGGGGCGCCGGCGGTCCCGTTTCGCCACCGCGCTTGTCCGCCCGCCGTCCAGCCGCGATGCAACAGGTCCGCGCTCGTCACCGCCAGCAAGCCTGCGCCGGGGAAATCCTCCAGCAGACGCGCATGCGCCTCCATCGCCTCTGGCGCGAGCGCGCCCTGATAGGCGATCACGAGATCGGCGCCGTCGCGTGGCGGTATCAACCAGTAGGCGCCGGCGAGGGCATGGGCCTCCCACGCATCGCCGTCGCGCGCGGGCTGGGTGAGCGGCCGCGTGGAAAGGCGCAGATAGGCGCTGTCGCCGTCGTCATCCTGCATGTGCTCCAGCGCGTGGCGCATCAGCACCGCGACTTCGTCGGCGAACGCGGGCTCCCACGAGGTGAGGCCCGGCTGGCCCATGCCGATCAGCGGCGAAGAGATCGACTGGTGCGCGCCGCCTTCGGGGCCCAGCGTGACGCCGGACGGCGTCGCCACCAGCAGAAAGCGCGCATCCTGGTAGCAGGCGTAGTTCAGCGCATCGAGACCGCGCGCGATGAACGGATCGTAGAGCGTGCCGATGGGCAGCAGGCGCACGCCGAACAACGGCGCAGACAACCCGAACGCGGCGAGGTTGAGGAACAGGTTGTTCTCGGCGATGCCGAGTTCCACGTGTTGCCCCTGCGGGGTTTCCGTCCAGATCTGCGCGGAGGCGATCTTGCGCTTGCGGAACACGTCGTCGTCGATCTTGCGGCCGAACAGGCCGCGCCGGTTCACCCAGCCGCCAAGATTGGTGGAGACGGACACGTCGGGCGAGGTGGTGACGATGGCGTCCGCCAGCGGTCCGCCCGCGCGCGCGATATCGTTGAGTATTTTTCCGAATGCGGCCTGCGTGGAGATCTCCCCATCGTCGGTGCGAGGGAAATCTGCGCGCGACGGCACCGGCACGCGCTGCGCCGCGAACTGCCGCTGCGCGTCCATCGCCCACGGGGCCGCCGCCAGCGCCTGTCTGCAGCGCGTCTCGATCTCGATGGGCAGGCCGGCGAACGGCTCCCATTCCTGACCTTCCGGCACGCCCATCTTCTCGCGGAATGCGCCCATTTGCGTGGGATTCATCAGGCCGGAGTGGTTGTCCTTGTGGCCCTGGAACGGCAGGCGCCAGCCTTTCACCGTGTAGGCCAGCATGAATATCGGCGTTTCGGAGGACGCTGCGCGGTCGAACGCCTCGATAATCGTTTCAAGGCAATGGCCGCCGAGGCTGATCATCAGCTTGGCGAGGCCCGGGTCGTCGTAGGCATCGAGCAATTTCTGTGCAGGGCCTTTCAGATCCGCGTCGAGACGCTCGCGCCACGAGGCGCCGCCTTCAAAGCAGAGCGCCGCGTAGAGATCGTTTGGACACGCATCGATCCACTCGCGCAGCTGGCCGCCGCCGGGCTTCTTGAACGCATCGCGCAGCGCGCGGCCGAACTTCAGGGTCTCCACCCGCCATCCCGCCGCGGCGAAGATGTCGTCGAAACGATCGAACATGCGGTCCGGCGTCACCGCGTCGAGGGACTGGCGGTTGTAGTCGACGATCCACCAGATGTTGCGCAGGTCGTGCTTGCAGGCTTCGATCAGCGCTTCGTAGACATTGCCTTCATCGAGCTCGGCATCGCCCACGGTGGCGATGAAGCGGCCCATGCGCTCTTCCGGTATCTTGCTGCGCGCGTGCAGGTAATCCTGCACGAGGCTGCCGAACGCCGTCACCGCCACGCCGAGGCCGACGGAGCCGGTGGAGAAATCCACGTCGTCGTGGTCCTTGGTGCGCGATGGATACGATTGTGCGCCGCCCAGCGCGCGGAACGCTTCAAGCTGTTCGCGTGTCTGCCGGCCCAGCATGTACTGGATGGCGTGGAACAGCGGGCTCGCGTGCGGCTTCACGGCGATGCGGTCCTGCGGGCGCAGCGCGTGGAAGAACAGCGCCGTCATGATCGTCGTCATCGACGCGCACGACGCCTGGTGGCCGCCGACCTTCAATCCGTCGCGGCTGGCGCGCAGGTGGTTGGCGTTGTGGATCGTCCACGCCGCCAGCCAGAGCATGCGCTCCTCGAGCTTTTCCAGCGCCGCGAGATCGGGGGCGGCGCGGGCGGGCATGAGATCGGCGAGGATGCGGGCGGTCATCGCCCTGTACTAACGCATCCGTTCTTTCCCCGCACGCGGAGGAGCAAAGGTGACGTCACGCCTTTTCCACCGCCTCCGCCGCCGCGTCGATCACGGCCACGAGGGTGGGGATGTCCTGTTCGGTGACGCCTTCGGCGAACTTCGTGCGCAGCGCGGCGATCAGCCGGCCCATGGCGCGGCGCACCTCGCTGCGGTGTGGGCGGTGCGTGCGGTGGTCGCCGCCGATGCGGTCCTCGAACGCCTCCAGGATGCGGGCGTTGGCGGCCAGCGTCGCGCGGCCCTCCTCGGTGATTTCGAACACCTTCTTGCCGTCGATCTCGACGGCGCGGATCTGTCCGGACTCCTCCAGCAGGTTCAGGGTCGGGTAGATCACGCCGGGGCTGGGCTCGTAGGCGCCGTTGGTCTTTTCGGCCACCGCCTTGATGATTTCGTAGCCGTTGCGCGGCGTTTCCGCGATCAGCGCCAGCGCCACGATGCGCAGGGCGCCGTGCTCGAAGTAGCGCCGGCCGCCGGACCAGCCGCCGCCGCCGCGCCCGTGGCGTCCGCCGCCGCGGCCATGCCGCGCGCCGAAGCCCTCGAAACCAGCATCCTGCATCGCCGACCAGCGGCGTTTCCAATGTCCGTGCATGGGGTCTGTCGTCTCCCATCGCTCCGGGAGGGGGCGATTTCGGTATAGCTACGTATTCGATATATCTGTTTCAAGTCGATATATCTAAACGTTCAGCAACAGGCCCGTTCGCGGCGTCAGGATGATCTTTCCTGCGTGCGTTCCCGCCGTCATCCGGGCGTGGGCCTCCTCGGCGCGGTCCAGCGGGAACACCGCGTCGATCACCGGTTTCACCTTGCCCGCGCTGATCCAGGGCCAGACATTCGCCTCCACCGCCGCCGCCAGCCGCGCCTTCTCCGCCACCGGGCGGGAGCGCAGGGTGGAGCCGGTGAGCGTGATCCGCTTCAGCAGCAGGCGCATGAGGTTGAGCTGCGCGGTCGGCCCCTGCAGGAAGGCGATGAACACGCAGCGGCCGCCGTCGTTCAGGATGTCGATGTTTTTCTGGATGTAGGGGCCGGCGACCATGTCGAGGATCACGTCCACGCCGCCCTCGCCCCGGAGCACGGATTCAAAGTCCTCGGTCCTGTAGTTGATGGCCCGCGCCGCGCCGAGCTTCTCGCAGAGCGCCACTTTCTCCGCGTCGCCTGCCGTCGCGTACACTTGGGCCCCGTGGGCGGCGGCCATCTGGATGGCGGTGGTGCCGATGCCGGAAGCGCCGCCGTGGACCAGAAACCGCTCCCCGGGCTTCAGGGCGCCGGCCTCGAACACGTTGGCCCAGACGGTGAGGACGGTTTCGGGCAGGCCCGCCGCCTCTTCCATGGAGAGCCCCGCCGGAACCGGCAGGGCCGAGCCTTCCGGCGCCAGCGCATATTCCGCGTAGCCCCCGCCCGGCAGGAGGGCCGTCACCTGATCCCCGACGGTCCAGCGAGAGACGCCCGCGCCGCAGGCGGCCACTGTGCCGGACGCTTCCAGCCCCATGGTCGCCGGGGCGCCGGGCGGCGGCGGGTAGAGGCCGGCGCGCTGCATCAGGTCGGGCCGGTTCACGCCGGCGGCGGCCACCTTGATGAGGATTTCCCCCGGTCCGGGCGCGGGCAGGGGTACAGTTTCCACGCGCAGCGGGGCGTTGCCGGCATGAACCACGGCGCGCATCGTCTCAGGCATGGGCATCGCGGCCTCTCTCCAATCGTGTTCATCGTTCACGGGGCTTTAGGGTAGAGTGGTGGAGGAGGCCACGCCATGTTCGACGACGACCCCAACGCCAGCCCCCTGCGCCGCCCCGTCCTGACGCACGACCTCATGTCGATCGACGAGCTGGAGGCGAAGATCGCGGCCCTGAAGGGGGAGATCGAGGCCTGCGAACAGATGATCGCCGCCAAGCAGAAGCAGCGCGCGGTGGCGGACGCCATCTTCGGAGGCAAGGCCGGATAGGCGCGGCCCGCGCCTTGCAACCCGGTTCCCCGCAATGACCGATCGCCTGATCCTCTCCGTCGCCGCAGACGCCGCCGCCACGCGTCGCATCCTGGACTTTGCCCGTTCGGAGGTGTTCGAACGCACGTTCCGCGAAGGCATGGTGCTGGTGGAGGAGACCGCCGCCTATCTCGACGGGCCGGGCCGCGCCGCCTCCAAGCGGCTCGACCGGCTCGCCGCCCTCGCCTACGCGGGGGAGAGCATGCGGCTGACCACGCGCCTGATGCAGGTGGCGTCCTGGCTCCTGGTCCAGCGCGCGGTGCGCGAAGGGGAGATGACCCTCTCGGAAGCCAGCGACGACAAGTACCGCTTCAGCGAGCGCGACCGGCCGGACCTGCCGGCCTTCAACGGCGCCGCCAGCCTGCCCGACACCCTGAAGGGCCTGCTGATGCGCTGCGAGATGCTCTATGAGCGCGTGCGCCGCATCGACGAGAGCATGTACGCCGACATGGCCGCCGAGGCGGCGCCCAATCAGGTGACCACGCAGATGGCCCGCCTGCGCGAGGCGTTCGGCGGCGAAAGCATCTGAGCGACCGCTACACCGGCGTCAGCCGGCGATTCGACAAGCCTAGAGCTTGCCCTCGATCTGCGCCCGTGTGCGCGCCGCCAGCACAGGAAACGAGAACGGCTTGGCCACGAAGTCGTTGGCCCCGATGTCGAAGGCCTTCACGATCATCGGATCGTCGTCGCGTGCGGTGACCATGATCACCGGAAGCTCCACCTTCGACCATTTGCCCCGGATCACGGCCAGCGTCTCCAGGCCGTCGAGGCCTGGCATCATGTGATCGAGCAGCACCACGTCGAAATTCGAGGCAGCCAGCTTGTCGAGGCATTCCATGCCGCTGCAGGCGGTCTCCACCTCGAAGCGCGCGGCCATCAGCCGGCGACGCAGGATCTCGCGGTTGTCTTCGATGTCGTCGACCACCAGCACGCGCGGCCAGCGTGCTTCGTTGCCGAGGAGATCGTTGGGCTGGACCTGGCTCATGGGGGCATCATGGCGCCATTCGGTTTCAGTTTGGTTGACTGGCCGCGTCAATTCTTTCGCCACCACTCTCGGTTAGGGTCTCCGCTTGGCCATCCGCGCCGGGACCGGGGCGGACTGGCAGGCAGGGACCCTTCATGGCTGCAACAGGACCGCACCGCGCGACCGGCGCGCCGCTGGCCAGGCCGAGGGCGGTCCCGACGCCGCTTGCACCGATCTTCTGGCGCTACGATCACCGCACCGGCCTTGTCTCCGGCGGGCCGGGCGCGCGGGCACTGTTCGGCGCCCGGCGCGGCCTTTTGCTGAGGATCGTCTCGGCCGCTGGCCATCAGTCGGCGGCGGCGGCGGGATGGGCGGGCCTCGTGGCGGCGCTGCGCCTCGGCCGTCGCTTCGACGGGGAGGTGAGCCTCACCGACCTGCGCGGACACCTGCGCCGCTTCCGCGTCGCCAGCGAGGGCGTGGGCGTCGATGGATTTGTCTCCGGCGTCGCCATGGAGGTGCGCGACGCTCCGGCGGACCGGCCCGCCATCGACCTGATGGAACGCCTGTTCGACTGCGCGAACCTGT
>JAIYAO010000029.1 GCA_027488965.1 Alphaproteobacteria bacterium | reverse complement strand
CGCTCAAGCTGGGAGACACCCTCTTGGTCGTGACGGACATCTCCATGGATACGGGCGCGAGCTTCCAGAGCATGACTCCGCCGCAGTGGACAACCTGGCAGGCAGAGAAGTGTCCAGCCGCCGGGCGCTGACCCTTCGGGATGTCGGGCGCCGCCATCCGGGCATGGAAGCCCTGCACGCCCGCATGTCACCGCAGGCGTCGAATTCCCGTAATTCTTGAAGCGCGGACCGCGAAACCGCCCTATATCGTTCCCAAATCACGCACGATCTCAACCAAGGATGGACGTCAATGGCGGACGGCGCCCGCGGCATCTCCAATTCGGCATTCCTGGAGACCAGTTTTCTCGATGGCGCCAATGCGCTGTTCATCGAGCAGATGCACGCCCGCTACCTGGAGGATCCGGCCTCCGTGGACGCCTCCTGGCAGACCTTCTTTGCCGAAATGGGCGACAAGACCGCCGCGCACGGGCCGTCTTGGGCCAAGCCCGGCATCGCCAACCCCGCCGCCGACGAAATCACGGCCCTGCTGGACGGCAACTGGGCTGCACTCGAGCCGAAACTCGTCCGCAAGATCGAGGTCCGCGCCAATGGGGAGGCGGCCGCCACAGGCGCGCTCGTGCCGGCCCGCGCCCAGATCGAGCAGGCCGCGCGCGACAGCGTCAAGGCGCTGATGCTGATCCGCGCCTACCGCACCCGCGGCCACCTTGCCGCCCGCCTCGACCCTCTCGGCATCGAGCAGAAGGGCCCGGTCGACGGACTCGATCCTGCCGACTACGGCTTCGGCCCCGGCGACATGGACCGGCCGATCTTCATCGACAACGTGCTCGGCCTCGAGACGGCCACCGTGCGCCAGATGCTCGATATCCTGCGGCGCACCTACTGCGGGCATCTGGGCGTCGAGTTCGTCCACATCACCGACCCGCGCGAGAAGGCCTGGATCCAGCAGCGCATCGAGGGCCCCGACAAGGAGATCAGCTTCACGGTGGAGGGCAAGAAGGCCATCCTGCGCAAGCTGATCGAGGGCGAAACCTTCGAGCGCTTCATGCACAAGCGCTACCCGGGCACCAAGCGCTTCGGCCTCGACGGCGGCGAGGCGATGCTGCCGGCGCTGGAGCAGGTGATCAAGCGCGGCAGCGCCTACGGCGTGGAGGACATCGCCCTGGGCATGGCGCACCGCGGGCGTCTCAATGTGCTGGCCGCCGTGATGGGCAAGCCGTACCGCGTCATCTTCCACGAGTTCCGCGGCGGCTCCGCCACGCCCGAGGAAATGATGGGCTCCGGCGACGTGAAGTATCACATGGGCGCCTCGTCGGACCGCGAGTTCGACGGCCGCACCGTCCACCTCTCGCTCACCGCCAACCCCTCGCACCTCGAGATCGTCAATCCGGTCGTGCTCGGCAAGTCACGCGCCAAGCAGGCGTCGCGGCAGACGCACAGGGAAAGCGAGAAGGAGCTGTTCGACCTGCGCGCGCGCGTGCTGCCGCTGCTGATCCACGGCGACGCCGCGTTCGCGGGGCAGGGCGTGGTGGCGGAATGCTTTGCGCTGTCGGGCCTGCGCGGCTACCGCACGGGCGGCACCGTGCACTTCATCATCAACAACCAGATCGGCTTCACCACCAGCCCGCGCTTCTCGCGGTCGTCGCCGTATCCGTCGGATGTCGCGCTGATGGTGCAGGCGCCGATCTTCCACGTGAACGGGGATGACCCCGAGGCGGTGGTCTACGCCACTAAGGTGGCCACGGAGTACCGGCAGGAGTTCGGCAAGGACGTTGTCATCGACATGTTCTGCTACCGCCGCTTCGGCCACAACGAGGGCGACGATCCCTCGTTCACGCAGCCGCTGATGTATAAGAAGATCAAGGATCAGCCGGGCGTCCGCGACATCTACACCCGCAAGCTTTTGTCCAACGGCACCGTCACGCAGGCGGAAGTGGATGGCTGGGTGGCCGAGTTCGAGGCCTTCCTGGAAACGGAGTTCGAAGCCGGCAAGGCATACCGCCCCAACAAGGCCGACTGGCTGGACGGCGTGTGGTCCGGCCTCGGCCAGCCCGGCGACGAGGATCGCCGCGGGGCGACCGCCGTGGCCGCCGACAAGCTGCGCGAGATCGGCCGCCGCATCACCGACATCCCCGCCAGCATCGACATGCACAAGACGCTGACCCGCGTGATCGAGGGCCGCCGCAAGGCCATCGAGGCCGGCGCCGGGATCGACTGGGCCACCGCCGAGCACCTCGCCTTCGGGGCGCTGCTCGACGAGGGTTTCCCCATCCGGCTTTCAGGACAGGACTCCGCCCGCGGCACCTTCAGCCAGCGCCACTCCCACTTCGTGGACCAGACCACAGAGGAGCGCTACACGCCGCTCAACAACATCCGCCCCGGCCAGGCGCACTACGAAGTCATCGACTCGCTGCTCTCGGAGGAGGCGGTGCTGGGCTACGAGTACGGCTACTCGCTGGCCGCGCCCAACACGCTGACGCTGTGGGAGGCCCAGTTCGGGGACTTCGTGAACGGCGCGCAGGTGGTGATCGACCAGTTCATCTCCTCGGGCGAACGCAAGTGGCTGCGCATGTCCGGCCTCGTGATGCTGCTGCCGCACGGGTACGAGGGGCAGGGGCCGGAGCACTCCTCCGCCCGGCTCGAGCGCTTCCTGCAGGCGTGCGCCGAGGACAACATCCAGGTCGTCAACTGCACGACGCCCGCCAACTACTTCCACGCGCTGCGCCGCCAGCTGCATCGTGCCTTCCGCAAGCCGCTGGTGGTGATGACGCCCAAATCTCTGCTGCGCCACAAGCGGTGCATCTCCAAGTTGGCGGAGATGGCGGAGGGGTCTTCCTTCCACCGCGTCCTGTGGGACGATGCGGATGCGCGCCTCCACAGCGGCCTCACCACCACCACGCTGCAACCCGATGAAAACATCCGCCGCGTCGTGCTGTGCAGCGGCAAGGTGTACTATGATCTCCTGGAGGAGCGCGAGAAGCGCGGGCTGGACGACATCTACCTGATGCGGCTGGAGCAGCTGTATCCGTGGCCGTTCAAGTCGCTGTCGGTGGAGCTTGCGCGCTTCGCCAACGCCGAGGTGGTCTGGTGCCAGGAAGAGCCGAAGAACATGGGCGGCTGGAGTCACGTGGACCCGTGGCTTGAACTGACGCTCGAACGCCTCGACGTGACGTCAAAGCGCGCCCGCTATGCGGGGCGTCCCGCCAGCGCCTCCACGGCGGCGGGCCTCATGTCGAAACACGTGAAGGAACTCGAGAACTTCCTCGAAGAAGCTTTGGGACAGACGAGCTGAACATGACCGATATCGTGGTGCCCACGCTGGGCGAGTCCGTGACGGAGGCGACCGTCGCCAAGTGGCTGAAGCAGCCGGGCGATGCGGTGGCGAAGGACGAGACGCTGGTGGAGCTGGAAACGGACAAGGTGTCCGTGGAAGTCTCCGCGCCGGAAGCCGGCACGCTGGGTGAGATCGTGGCCGGGGAGGGCGTGACGGTGGAGATCGGCGCGCTGCTGGGCCGCCTCGGCGCCGCAGGCGCCGCGAAGGCCGCCCCCGCGCCGAAGGCCGCAGCGCCTGCGCCGCCTCCGCAACCGACGGCGCAGCAGGCGCCGGCCGCCGCGCCGCCCAGCGTGCAGCGCATCGCGGCGGAGAACGGCATCGCGCTGGGCGCCATGAACGGCTCCGGCAAGGACGGTCGCGTCACCAAGGGCGATGCGCTCGCAGCGCTCGCCGCCAAGCCGATCGCGCCCGCTGCACCCCAGGCGCCCGCCGCGCCGCGCCGCACCGACGCCCGCGAGGAACGCGTGAAGATGACGCGCCTGCGCGCCACCATCGCGCGCCGCCTCAAGGAGGCGCAGGCCACAGCCGCCATGCTCACCACTTTCAACGAGGCGGACATGAGCCCGGTGATGGCGGTGCGCGGGCGCTACAAGGACAAGTTCGAGGAAAAGCACGGCGTGAAGCTCGGCTTCATGAGCTTTTTCGTTAAGGCCTGCGTCACGGCGCTGAAGGAGGTCCCCTCGGTGAACGCCGAGATCGAGGGCGACGAAATCATCTTCAAGAACTTCTACGACATCGGCATCGCCGTCGGCACCGAGAAGGGCCTCGTGGTGCCGGTGGTGCGCGATGCGGACCAGAAGTCCATGGCGCAGCTGGAGCAGGAGATCGGCGCGCTCGGCAAGAAGGCGCGCGACGGCCACCTCAAGCTGGAAGACCTGCAAGGCGCCACGTTCACGATCTCCAACGGCGGCGTGTACGGCTCGCTGATGTCCACGCCGATCCTGAACGCGCCGCAGTCCGGCATCCTCGGCATGCACAAGATCCAGGATCGCCCGGTGGTGTCCAACGGCCAGATCGTCATCCGCCCGATGATGTACCTCGCGCTGAGCTACGATCACCGCCTGGTGGACGGCAAGGAGGCGGTGACGTTCCTCGTCCGCGTGAAGGAAAACCTGGAAGACCCCGAGCGGATGCTGCTGGACCTTTGATCGGCGCGTGAAACGTGACGCTCGTCGATCTCGCGGAAGGCGTGCTGCGGGGGTTCGGCGCGCTCTACATCGTGGGCGCGGTGTTCCTCCTGAACCAGCTGCGCATGCACCTGTTCATGGACAAGGCCATCGACCAGCTCGACCGCATGGCCGCGGAGATCTCCGCCGGGTCGGGCGAGCCCGCGCCGGCGCAGTCGTCCAACGACGGCGGGCGCACGCACTGGATGATCGCTGGCGGCGTGCTGCTGCTCGCGTCGGGCGTGACGATGGTCCTCGGGCTGCGGGTCTCGGTGCTGGCGCTGGGCGTTCTCGCGTTGCACCAGCTGCTCTACTTCGTGCGTCAGCGCCGCCGCGAACTCGCTGCCGCCACACCCGACGAGGCGGAGGAGGCGCGCCCCACGCAGGCCACGCGCAACGGCTTCCTCACGGGTCTCGTCCTGTTTGTGCTCGCCGGCTGGCTGGAGCGGAGCGGGGCGCTGTCGTGATGTTCTTTCTCCTCCGTGGCGCCGGGCAAGAAACGCGCGCCTGTGCGGTGACGCGTTGCGGTGGCTCCTGTATGTGTTGCTGGATTTTTCTGAAGGTCTCCCATGTCCGACACCTATGACGTCGTCATCATCGGCGGCGGTCCCGGCGGCTACAATTGCGCCATCCGCGCGGGCCAGCTGGGGCTGAAGACCGCCATCGTGGAGAGCCGCGGCGCGCTCGGCGGCGTGTGCCTCAACGTGGGCTGCATCCCGTCCAAGGCGCTGCTGCATGCCTCCGAACTGTTCGAGGCCGCAGGCTCCACGTTCGCCTCCATGGGCATCCTGGTGGACAAGCCCCGGCTCGATCTGGCCGCGATGATGGCCCAGAAGACTGACGCGGTGAACGGCCTCACCAAGGGCGTCGAGTTCCTCATGAAGAAGAACAAGATCACCTACGTGAAGGGCAGGGGCCGCATCGCCGGGGCAGGGCGCGTGGAGGTCACCGGCGAAGGCGGCGTGCAGACGCTGGAGGCGAAGAACATCGTCATCGCCACGGGCTCGGAACCCATGGGTCTGCCGGGCGTCACCATCGACGAGAAGCGCATCGTGTCGTCCACCGGCGCGCTCGCGCTGGAGAAGGTGCCGGGCAAGCTCGTGGTCATCGGCGGCGGCGTGATCGGCCTCGAGCTGGGCAGCGTGTGGCGCCGGCTCGGCGCGGAAGTGACGGTGGTGGAATACCTCGACCGCATCACCCCCACGATGGACGCCGAGATCAGCACGCAGTTCCAGAAAATCCTCAAGAAGCAGGGCTTCCAGTTCGAGCTGTCCACGAAGGTGGTCGGCGTAGATGCCGGCAAGGCGAAACTCGCCGTCGCGCTCGAACCCGCCGCCGGCGGCGAGCGGCGCACCATCGAGGCGGACGTGGTGCTCGTGGCCATCGGGCGCAGGCCCTACACCGAGGGCCTCGGCCTCGAGACGGTGGGCATCATGCCCGACAAGCGCGGCTTCATCGCCAACGATCACTGGAAGACCAGCGCGCCCGGCGTGTGGGTGATCGGCGATGTCACCACCGGCCCCATGCTCGCCCACAAGGCGGAAGAGGAGGGCGGCAACGTCGCCCAGCTCATCGCCGGCCAGTGGGGCCACATGAATCCCGACATCATCCCCAGCGTGATCTACACGAAACCGGAGGTGGCCTCCGTCGGCAAGACGGAAGAGGAGCTGAAGGCCGCAGGCATCGCCTACAAGGTCGGCAAGTTCCCGTTCCTCGCCAACTCGCGCGCGCGCACCAATCATGAGACGGACGGCTTCGTGAAGATCCTGGAGGATCAGGCCACGCGCCGCGTCGTCGGCGCACACATGATCGGTACGGGCGTGGGCGAGCTGATCGGCGAGATCTGCGTGGCCATGGAGTTCGGCGCCAGCGCCGAGGACATCGCCCGCACCTGCCACGCCCACCCCACCACGTCGGAAGCCATCCGCGAGGCCGCCAAGGGCGTCGATGGCTGGGTGATGCAGGCGTGACCATGCCGATGCGCGCGCTCTCACGGCGCGGCGTGCTCGCCGCCATGGCGGGCGTGTTGTCGGCCTGCGCCACGCCGTCGCGCGCCGGGCCGTTCAGTGCAGACCTGAAGGCGCTGGAGACGCGCGCCGGCGGCCGCCTCGGCGTCTCCGTTCTGGACACGGCGACCGGCGCCTCCATCGGCCATCGCGCCGACGAGCGGTTCGGCATGTGCTCCACGTTCAAGCTGCCCTTGGCGGCCATGATGCTGCGGGAGGCCGATGCGGGCCGCATCCCGCTGGACCGGCGCGTGAGCTACACCCAGGCCGACATGGTGCCGTACGCGCCGGTGACCGGTCCCAATCTCGCGCAGGGGCACATGACGGTGGGGGCGCTGGCGGAAGCCGCGCAGGTCACCAGCGACAACGTCGCCGCCAACCTGTTGCTCGCGCTCATCGGCGGCCCGGCGGGCTTCACGCAGATCCTGCGCACGCTGGGCGACGCCGAGACGCGCCTTGACCGTCTGGAGCCCGAGATGAACCTCGTGCCGCCCGGCGAGGTGCGCGACACCACGACGCCCGCCGCCATGGCCCGTCTCACGGCGCGGCTGTTGACCGGCGATGCGCTCACGCCCGCCTCCCGCGCGCGGCTCTCCGGCTGGATGGAGGCGACGACGACGGGCGCCAAACGCATCCGCGCAGGCCTCCCCGCCGGCTGGCGCGCCGGCGACAAGACGGGCACGGCCATCGCCGATGTGATGGTCAACAAGTACAACGATGTGGCCATCGCCTGGCCGCCGGGCCGCGCGCCGATCGTCGTCGCGGCCTACTACGATGCGCCCGGCCAGTTCGAGACCATGCGCGACGAGGACCAGGCCGTGCTTGCCGACGTGGGCCGCATCGCAGCGGCGTGGGCCCTCACTCCGCCGCGCTGAGCAGGGCCTTGAGCTTGTCGAGGTAGGCGATCCAGGCGGCGCGGCCCGCGTCCGTCAGGTGCACCAGCGTCACGGGCTTCTTGCCCTGGAACAGCTTCTCGATGCGCACGTAGCCCGCGTCCTCCAGCTTGCCCAGGTGGGCGGAGAGGTTGCCGTCGGTGGCGTTGGTCTTGGCCTTGAGATCGAGAAAGGCGGCGGGGCTTGCGGTGGAGAGGTAGGCCATCACCCCAAGGCGCAGCCGGCCGTGGATGACGTCGTCGAGGCCGGTGTGGTCGAAGGCTGTCATGGCGTCAGACAGTCATCGAGGGCTCTTTTCGGAGCAGTATCGTCCCCGGCAGCAACAAAATCACCAGCGCACCGGCGGCGCCCGCCAAGTAAAACCACTCCGCGCTCAAGAATAAGCCAAATAAAACGGCCAAGGCGTAGGCGGCTGTAGCGAAGGCGGCCAGCCACTTCTCTTTGGAAACAATCCCCGTCACCATCAGCGCCCCGCCATACAATGCGAATGCTGCGGGGACGATGACGTCAACGGAAAGGGTGTCGCCCGTCAGCGCCATCCGGCCGATGGCGCCGACCGCCACGGCGCCGATCCCCAGACCCGCTCCGGTCCAGGCCGCGCCCTCGACCCTGTTGCCGATGGAGGAGCGCCCCGGAAGCGTCTTTTGACGCCCGCCCAGCAGCACTGAGCCCAAACCCGCCGCCACGCCGTAAAGGGTCCACAACAGTGCAAAATGCCAGTCCGGATCAGGGACGAGGACCTCCTGGACCAGCGCCCAATGGGCGCTCCAGGCGATGGCGTTCAGCACGCCCCAGAACACGAGGTACGATCCCCCAAGCAGCGGAGCCTGGCGGCCTTCTTCGGCGATGGTGCGGACGTAGGCGAGGTCGTCGGCGAGATCGGACGGGCTCATGGCTGCGGCTCCAGACTGAAGTCGCAACATACGCAAAGCACTTTATAATGTCAAGTAGAGTTCAGGCGGCCTTGACGTCGGTGGCGGCGGAGAGCCTGGCCGGCAGCGTCAGCGTGAAGGTCGACCCTGCGCCCGGCACGCTTTCGGCGCGCACATCCCCGCCCATGAGGCGCGCCAGCCGGCGGGTGATGGCAAGGCCCAACCCTGTGCCCCCGAACGCCCGCGACACCATCGCGTCAGCCTGGGTGAACGGCTTGAAAAGGCCTGCGAGCTTTTCGGGCGCAATGCCGATGCCGGTGTCGGCCACGGCGATGACGATCCAGTCCGCGCCGGCGTGCTGGGCGCGGTGCGCGGTGACGGTGACGTCGCCGTCGCGGGTGAACTTGGCGGCGTTGGCTAGCAGGTTGAGCAGGCACTGGCTGGTGCGGAAACGGTCCGTGGTGGCCTCGCCCAGGTCCGGCGCGCAGATCACGCGCAGCGTGTTGCTGTTGGCCGACAGGGCAGGGCGTACGGTGGTGACGGCATCCTCGATCATCGGGGCCAGCGCGAAGGTCTGGGCGGTCACGTCCATCTGCTCGGCTTCGATCTTGGACAGGTCGAGCACGTCGTTGATGAGGTGCAGCAGGCGCTGGGCGGCCGCCAGCACACGGTGCAGGTCTGCGGCGCTGTCGGCGTCGCCGCGCGCCTGCGCGGACTCTTCCAGCAACTCGCCGTAGCCGATGATGGCGTTGAGCGGCGTGCGCAGCTCATGGCTCATGTTGGCGAGGAAGCGCGACTTGGCGGCGTTGGCCTCCTCGGCGGCGGTGCGCGCGCGGGCCAGATCGTCGATCATCCGCGCCAGCGTGGCGTCGCGCATGGCGATCTCGGTGATGATCGTGCGCAGATGGTGAACGGAAGTTTCCAGCGTGTGCGTGATATCTTCGGGGGCGCCTGCATGCGGGGCGGGTGCGCCCGCGTCCAGCAGCCGTCTCTGGTCGGCCAGTGCGGCCTCGGCTTCGCGGGTTGCGTTCAGCACCTCCAGTTCAAGCCGCTTCTCCGCTGTCACGTCGAACGTGAGGCCCGACATCCGCTTCATCATGCCGTTCCGCGAGAAGCCGGCGATCGCCGTGGTGCGCAGCCAGACGACGGCGCCGTCGGGGTGCAGGAGGCGATGGTCTGAGGAGGCGCGCGGAGTGTCGGGCGTCATCGCCGCGATGGCGGCCGCCACCTGGGCGCGATCATCCGGATGGCAGTAGGGCGTGCCCGGCACGCAGACGTCGCCCCACTGCAGGGTGCGCCCGTAGATCCGCGCCATGCCCTCGCCGCCGCTCAGCGTCTGCGTGGCGAAGTCGAGATGCCACGACACGGCGGACATGGAGTCCACCGCCAGCTGCAGCTGCTCGATCATCTGGCGCTTTTCCTCGTCCGCGGCCGCCATGCCGAGTTCGATGCGGTTGGCGAGCGCCACCTGGACGGCGAGCGCGACCGTCCACACGCAAATCCCCACCGCCAGCGCCACGCCCTGGCCGGTGCGCGCCGCATCCCAGAGCATCACGCCCGCCGCAACGACGTAGGGCATGGCGATGATCGCGGTGGCGCGGATGTCGGTGCGGAACTGCATCGCGGCCACGATGACGCCCGCCGCGAAGTAGAGGAGGCCGGCGTAAGCCGCGCCCGGATGGCCGGAGAACCAGATCATCACCGGCGCCGCCGCCGCGATCGCGCAGCGGATGACGCCGGTCGCCAGCAACGGGGCGTTCAGCGCCGCATGCGGCGCCTGGTTGAAGCGGCGCGGTTCGAAGCGTTGGCGCAGGTATGAGCCGACGAGCGCGCAGGCCGTCCACACCGCCGCAGGCCACGGCCCGGTCAGGACCGCAAGGCCGAGCCCCCACGCGGCGATCACCGCGTAGCGGAGCTGCTCGCTCGCCAGCACGATGGCCAGGGTCTCGTGGGTCGGTGCACGGGGGGTGGAGGTGGACAACGAAGGCTCCGCGACGTCTGCAGAGCATGGCACGCATCGGGCTAAGGTTTCGTTGACCCGACCGATGCGGCGGGCGCCAGCAAGCGCCTGAACGAGACTGCGCCCGGCCTTGCGGCCGGGCGCAGCTGATCTTCCACTCGCGTCAGGAGGCGCCGCGCGCCTCCGTGCGGCAAGTTAGGCCTTCGCGACCGGGGTCGCGACGGCGGCCTTCGCCTTGCGGGCGCGGGGGGCCGACGTCTTGGAGACCGTCGCGCGCTTCGCGGACGCCACAACCTTCTTCACGCGCTTCGTCTTGCGCGCCACCGGCTTGCGGGCGGCCTTCTTCGCGGTCTTGCGAACGGCCTTCTTGGCGGTCTTGCGGACGGCCTTCTTGGTCGTCTTGCGGACGGCCTTCTTGGCGGTCTTCTTCACGGCCTTCTTCGCGGTCTTGCGAACGGCCTTCTTCACGGTCTTCTTCGTGGCCTTCTTCGCGGTCTTGCGGACGGCCTTTTTCACGGTCTTTGCTTTCATAGCCATTTCAGTTCTCCCGTTGTTTACGTTTCACTCAGTTTCACCAAAAGCGATCTGCTCCATCGCTCGTGCCAATTTGGGCCACATATAGTTGTCAAGTCGTTTATACAGCACGATTACGCAAATTTTTTTCGTTATATTGAGGTTAATTTGAAGATGTGCTTCGGACTACTTTCGGGTTGTGGCGGGATTGCCTTAAATCTTTGGGGCGCAAGGGTTTTTCCGGTCATGCGCGGGGGTGTGCACGCTTGTAGGCCGCGATGACGTGCGCAGATTCCACGTCTGCGTAGCGCTGCGTTGTCGACAAAGATTCGTGGCCAAGCAGTTCCTGGATCGCGCGCAGATCGCCGCCGTGCGCGAGAAGGTGAGTCGCAAACGCGTGGCGCAGCGCGTGCGGCGTGGTCGATTCGGGTAAGCCGAGCGCGCGGCGCAGATCCGAAATACGCTGCTGCACCATCCGCGCACTCAGTGCGCCGCCGCGTGCGGCGCGGAAGAGCGGATCGGCGCGCGTGAGCGGGAAGGGGCAGAGCGCGGCGTACTGCGCCACCGCATCGCGCGCAGCGTCCAGCACCGGCACCAGCCGCTCCTTGTCGCCCTTGCCGACGATCCGCAGCGTGGCGGGCAGCGGGTTGTCTGCGCCGGTGAGCGCAAGCGCCTCCGAGATGCGCAGGCCGGCCGCGTAGAGAAGGGTGATGACCGCCGCATCGCGCGCTGCGATCCAGGGTGCACCGTGGCCGGCGCCGGCTTCGGCGATCATCGCGGCGGCGCCAGGTTCGGAGACGGGGCGCGGCAGCGTGGCGCGCAGGCGCGGACCGCGCACCAGCTGCAGCCGCGGGTTGGCGATGTCGCAGCGCCGCTCCATCCAGAGGAAGAAGGCGCGGATGGAGGCCAGCGCGCGCATCACGGAGCGGTCGCCGAGGCCGTCGTTGCGGCGGTGTGCAAGATAGGCGCGCAGGTCCTGCGGTGTGAGCGCGCCGAGGGCGGCCAGCGTCGGCGGCGCGCCGAGGTGTCCCGTCAGAAAGCCCAGGAATGCAGAGACATCGCGGCGATAGGCATCGACGGTGTGCGGGCTGAACCGCCGCTCGTCGGCCAGATGCACAATCCACAGACCCAGCGCGTCCGCGGCCGGCGTGCCCGCCGAAGGCGTTGGCGGTGTGGGCGTGACCGACGCTGGCGCCATGGTTGCCGCTTCCTTACGTTGAGGGGCCATGAGTCCGTCACCGCCCCGCCGTATCGCGCGCCGTCGCGCACCTGCCGACCGCGCCGCGGGCGAGAGCGCCACGCTGCCCGGCTTCGAGATCGCCGGCGTCGGGGAAGAAAGCGATGCGTTCATCAACACTGCGTCGTGGGCCAAGGTCGCCGTTCTGTTTCCGCTGCCGCTGCCCGAGCCGTTCGACTATCGCGCGCCGCTCGAGTGGGGCCTCAAGCTTGGCGATCACGTCGTCGCGCCGCTCGGTTCTCGCAGCGTGCATGGTGTCGTTTGGTCTGTTGACGAGAATAACGCAAGTGCAGGGAATCTGAAGAGCATCGAATCTTTCGCGTCGGCGGCGCCGTTGCCTGACGAATCGCGGCGCTTCATCGACTGGTCTGCGAAGTATGTTGTGACGCCGCCGGGCAACGTCTTGCGCATGGTGTTGCGCTCCACCGAGGCGCTTTCGCCGTCGCGTACGTTTGCGGTGTACGCACCCTCCGATGCGCCATGCGATGTGGTCACGCCGGCGCGCGCACGCGTGCTGCACGAGGCGCTGCGCGAGGCCGGCACGGCGGCGGAGCTGGCGCGGCGCGCCGCCGTTTCTCAAAGTGTTGTCAAAGGGTTGATCGAGATGGGCGCACTCACGCGCCATGATCGTCCCGAGGACGCGCCGTTCGATCCGCCCGATCTCGCAAGGCCCGGCAACGCGCTTTCGCCGGCGCAGCATGCGGCCGCCGAAATGCTCAAGGAGGCGGTGCGCGAGGACGCCTTCGCAGCGGTGCTGCTCGATGGCGTGACGGGCTCCGGCAAGACCGAAGTGTACCTCGAAGCGGTGGCCGAAGCGCTCGCTCGCGACCCTTCGGCGCAGGTTCTGGTGCTGCTGCCAGAAATTGCACTGACGCAGGCTGTGCTCGCCAGATTCGAGGAGCGATTCGGCGCGCGGCCCGTGGAATGGCACTCCGCGATCACGCAGAAAGCGCGCCGCCGCGCCTGGCGGGAGGTCAACGAAGGGCGTGCTCGGCTGGTGGCCGGCGCGCGTTCCGCTTTGTTCCTGCCGTTCCGCAACCTGCGCCTCATCGTCGTCGATGAGGAGCACGACGGCTCGTACAAGCAGGAGGACGGCGTGGCCTACCAGGCGCGCGACCTCGCGGTTGCGCGCGCGAAGTTCGGCGGCTGCGCGGTGGTGCTCGCCAGCGCCACGCCGTCGCTGGAGACGCTGGTCAATGCGCAGGCCGGCCGGTACCGGCACGTGAAGCTCAGCGCGCGCCATGGCGTGGCGGTGCTGCCGGATGTGGTGCTGGTGGACCTCAAGGTCGATCCGCCGGAGAAGGGCAGCTGGATCTCGCCCAAGCTCATCGCCGCCACGGCGGAGGCGTTGGCGCGCGGAGAGCAGGCGCTGCTCTACATGAACCGGCGGGGCTACGCGCCGCTCACGCTATGCCGCGCGTGCGGACACCGCATGCAGTCCCCCGATACGCAAAGCTGGCTGGTGGAGCACAAGTATACCGGACGCCTCGTGTGCCACCTCACGGGGTTCTCGATGCCCAAGCCGCGCACGTGCCCCAATTGCCTCGCCCCCGATCCGTTCGTCGCCATAGGCCCCGGCGTGGAGCGGGTGGAGGAGGAGGCGCGCACGCTGTTCCCGCAGGCGCGCATCGAGATCTTCTCGTCGGACACCGCGAAGGGCGGCGACCAGGTGCGCGCCATCGTGGAACGCATGGCCGCCGGCGAGATCGACATCCTCATCGGCACGCAGATCGTCGCCAAGGGCCACAACTTCCCGCTGCTGACGGTGGTGGGCGTGCTCGACGCGGACCTTGGCCTCAAGGGCGGGGACCTGCGCGCGGGCGAGCGCACCTATCAGCTGCTGAGCCAGGTGGCCGGGCGCGCGGGCCGCGCCGACCGGCCCGGCCGCGCCTTCGTGCAGACCTACGCGCCGGAGCACGAGGCGATGATCGCGCTCGCTGCGCATGATCGCGACGGATTCCTCGCCGCCGAAGCCGGCGCACGCGAGGCGATGGGCATGCCGCCCTACGGGCGTCTCGCCGCGGTGGTGATCTCGGGCCCCGACGAAGCCAGCGCCAACCGCATGGCCCACGAGATGGCGGAAGCAGCGCCCAGCGCCGACGGCGTCGATGTATGGGGGCCCGCACCCGCACCGCTCACGGTGATCCGCGGCCAGCACCGCCGGCGGTTCCTCGTGCGCGCCGATCGCGGCGTCGATCTCTCGGCGTTCATGGCGGCGTGGCGCGCGCGGGTGAAGGTGACCGGCAGCGTGCGCGTCCAGATCGACGTGGACCCGTACTCTTTTCTTTGAGCCCTAAGCGCGACTCGCCGCCCTCTCACCCTCACCCTGGGCTTGTCGAAGGGCGAGGGGCATGGCTCCCACTGTCGCGCCTGCTCATCCTTCGACGGGCTCAGAATGAGGGCGAGTGACGCGCGTCAGCCCAACCCTCTACATCAGCGGCAGCTCGACCCGCGCGGTCTGGCCCTGGTCGTTGCGCGCTTCGCCCACCAGGCGGTAGTCGTCGGTGGGTTGCAGCACGAGCACGGTGTTGCGGTCGGCGTCGCCCACCTTGCACTTGGCGGAGATCGTCACGCCCGTGCGGTTGACGGTGCCGGCCATGCCGCTTGCGGCGCAGAGGCCCCCGTCGAAGGCGCCAGAGGTCTCGTTGATGGTGCGCAAAGTGACGCCCACGCCTTGCAGCGTGTTGGCGAAGGCTTGGCTCTCGGGATTGGCGGCGACGGCCAGCAGCGGCATGCGCGTGCCGCGGCGCTGCGCCAGCAGGCGCTTGACGGCAAGCTGGCGCACGGCGGGATCGGTGCTGCGGTAGAGCTTGTCGATCACCGCGGCGAGCACGGCCGGTTCCTTCTCGGCCAGCGCCACGACGCTGCCGCGCAGCCGCTCAGCGGGATCGGCGGACGCGAGCGCTGCGGTGATGTTCTGCAGCGCGACGGTGGAGGCGGGGAGCGGCGGCGGGGCGGCCACGATCTCCACCACGGGCGCCGGCGCAGGCGCAGGCCGGCCGTCCCAGCGCGGCGCTTCCGACAGCAGCAGATGCTGGAAGCCGCGCGCGGGCGGAACAAGCGTGGTGAAGAAGCCGTTGCGGACGCCGTCGTCGGCGGGCGGCGCGAAACGCTGCAGGCCGAAGATGCCGCCGAACGCCGCCAGGGAGATGAGCGAGAACACCAGCAGTGTGCCGAACAGGCCGCGCGTCGGCGGGAACAGCGCCAGCACGCCGCTGACGATGGCCACGCCCGCAAACAGCACCGCCAGCACAAGTGCAAACGGACCGAGCGGTTGCAGCAGGTCGGCGGCAAGCGCCACGAGGACTGCGCATATGGCGAAGGCGACGAAGGCGAAGAGGCCCGGGCCGCCGCCGGCGTGGGAGTCGGACATGGTGGTTCCCCTTGTGTAGGCCGGCCCCCTTGAGCGCGACGCTGCAGGTTTTACCATGCATGCCGCGCCGCGCCATCGCACTCGCGTGACGGGCGGCGCCGCGCCGAGGGACCTTCCATGCAGCTGTCCACCGCCTCCTGGCCGGAGATCGAGGCCTATCTCTCGCGCTCCCGGGGCATCGTGATCCCCATCGGGTCGCACGAGCAGCACGGCCCCAACGGTCTCATCGGCACAGACGCCATCTGCCCGGAAGTGATCGCGCAGGAGGCTGGCGACGAGGACGGGTTCCTTGTGGGCCCCACGTTCAACGTCGGTCAGGCGCAGCACCACATGGCGTTCCCCGGCAGCGTCACGCTCCGGCCATCGACCATGATCGCCGCGCTGCAGGACTGGATCTCAAGCTTCACCCGCCACGGCTTCACCCGGCTCTATTTCTTCAACGGTCACGGTGGCAACATCGCCACCATCAACGCCGCCTTCTCCGAAGCCTACGCGCCATGGAGCCTGAGGGGCGAGCCCGCGCCCTTTGCGTGCAAGCTCGTCAACTGGTGGGAGCTGCGCGGCGTGGGAGAGGTGTGCAAGCGGCGGTTCCCCGTGGGCGAGGGCAGCCACGCGACCGCGTCCGAGGTGAGCGTCACCTACTATAAGTACCCCGGCTTCCAGAAGCGCGTGTCCATGGACCCGAAGATCGCGCCCAACGGACCGATCCGCGACGCCGCCGACTACCGCGCCCGCTTCCCCGATGGTCGCATCGGCTCCGATCCGTCGCAGGCGACCGTGGCGGCCGGCGCCGAGATCGTGGGCGTCGCCCGGGCCGCGCTTATCGCCGACGTGCACCGGTTCTTCGACGACGCCGGGTGACGGCGCGGCGGCAGGCGCCTTGACGCGGCGCACCGCCCTATGTGCAAAGGGCCGCGCACACGCAGGGCCCGACCATGATCGATTTTCTCGCCTCGCCCGCCTTCTGGACGAGTCTCGCCGCGTTGACGTTCCTCGAGGTCGTGCTCGGGATCGACAACCTGCTGTTTGTGTCCATCGCAGTGGGCAAGCTTCAGGGCGACCAGCAGGCGCGCGCGCGCCGGATCGGCATCTGGGGCGCCATGGTGCTGCGCATCGTGATGCTGGCTGGCATCTTCGTGATCATCGGGGCCAGCGGCATCGCGCTGTTCCATCTGCCGGAGTGGCTCGCCACGGCCTTTGTCGGCGACGATCCCGAGCATATCGAGGAGTTCGTGGCCTTCACGGTGAAGGACTTGGTGCTGTTTGCGGGCGGCCTGTTCCTGCTGGTCAAGGGCACTCAGGAGATCCACGCCTCTGTGGAGGGCACCCACCACGAACAGGCCTCCGCAAAGGCGGATTTCCGCGCGGTGGTGATCCAGCTGTTCGTGATCAACATGGTGTTCTCCATCGACAGCGTGCTGACGGCGGTGGGCCTTGTGGACATCGAGGGCGCCCCGGTGGAGGCGATCACCACGGCGGTGGCGGCGGTGGTCATCTCCACCATCGTGATGGCGGTGGCGGCCAAGCCGCTGGCGGAGTTCATCGAGGAGCACCCGACCACCAAGATGCTGGCGCTGGCCTTCATACTGCTGGTGGGCGTGGCGCTGGTGGCCGACGCGCTCGGCTTCCACATCCCGCGCGGCTATCTCTACTTCGCCATCGCGTTCTCGGTGGGGGTGGAACTGCTCAACATCCGGGCCCGGCGCAAAAGCGAGGCGGGCAAACCGAAGCCGGTTCCGCACTAGGGCCGGCCGGGGCGGCGGCCTGGGCTGCGTTACCTCGCGGAGTCGTCGCGGGATATCTGGAGCAGAGCGTCCCACATTTCGTTGGAAAACTGGATCGTGGCGGTGGCCGCGCGGAACTGCGCGCGCGCCTGGATCATGTCCACCATGGCAGTGACGGCGTCGCCCGCATCGCCGCCCGAGGCCGCTCCGAGCAGGCGGGAGCCCGCGCGCTCGAAGCGGCCCGCGGCGCCGGTGAGTGCGTCGATGGCGGCGGGCAGAAGCGTCATGAGCCCACCATGCCCGATCGGCGCTAACCTTCCGTTCATGAATGGGGTGAACGGCGCGCTTACCCTGACGCCATGGCGTCGAGCCGCGCGTAGCCGCCTTCCATGCCTTCGGCCATGCCGGTGGCGAGGGCCCCGGCGCGCGCTTCGCTGGAGGCGTAGCGCAGGGTGAGGGTCATGGTGGTGCGCCCGTCATGTTCGGCGAACTCCGTGATGCTGAGCGTCTCGCTGCCGGTCGGGTCGCCCTCGAACGATTCGGTGTGCACAAAGCGGTGGGGCGAGGAGATCTCCCGGAACACCCCGACCATGGCGATGTCGGTCGTCTCGCCGGCGCGGCGCCATACGTAGCGGAAGCGCCCGCCGACGCGCAGGTCGATCTCGCAGACCGGCATGGTCCAGCCATCGGGATCGGGCATCCACCGGCGGACGAGGTCCGGCGTCGTGTGCGCGTCGAACACCATCTGCGCGGGCGCGTTGAAGGTGCGGGTGAACACGATCTCGAGATCGCCGCGTGTTTCGGCGTGCAGGGGGCGCATGGGTCAGGTCTCCGTCAGGCGGGATTTGCGGGGTCGGCCGGCCCGTGGCGCAGCGGGCTCCTCGTTGGGCAGGGGGGCTGCCTGCTGTTGCTCCAGTAGGGCGTCGAGGCGGACGTAGCCGGCCTCCAGCACCTCCCGGTACCGCTCGATCCAGGCGGCGGCTTGGGAGAGCGGCTCGGGCTCCGCCCGGACAGGGCGGCGCTGGGCGTCCTTGCCGCGCGAGACGAGCCCGGCGCGCTCCAGCACCTTGAGGTGCTTGGAAATCGCCGGCTGGCTCATGGCGAAGGGCTGGGCCAGTTCCCCGACCGACGCCTCCCCTTGCGCCAGCCGGGCGAGTATGGCCCGGCGGGTGGGGTCAGCCAGCGCCATGAAGGTCGCGTCGAGCCATTGTTCGAGTCGCACTAAATAACTCCAAAGTTTTATAACCAATAAGTTATTGAAATGAGCGGGTAAGTCAACAGGGTTTCACGTCGCGGGGGCGCTCCCGTGGGCGCGCCGTGGCGGCATGCGGCGGGTGCGCACACGCGGGGGTCAGGGGCGTTGTCACGGGTGAAGAACGCATGTTACGACCCGCGCGCGTTTCGGCGGGGGGCAGGCGCTGCCTCCGGCCTTTCATGCGCATGTATTTTCGACCTTCGCGGCGCCGGCCCGACGCCGGCCGCGGCGCGACGCCGGCGGATCGCCGGGCGTCGTGAACCTCCAGGGATGAGACGTGGCGAACACGGTCGCAGGCGGCGCCTCCGAGGCAGCTGAACGGTACGCACAGGCGGCGTTCGATCTCGCGCTTGAGGGGAAGGCGCTGGAGGCGCTGGAGAAGGATTTCGCCACGTTCGACGCCGCCGTCGCCGAAAGCGCGGACCTGCGCGCGGTGCTGGCTTCGCCGCTGATCGCTGCCGATGAAAAGAGCCGGGCGCTGGTCGCCGTGGCGAAAAAGCTCGGCCTGTCCGAGCTCGGCTGCAACATCGTGGGTCTCGTGGCCAAAAACGGCCGCGGCGGGGAAATCGCCGCCGTGGCGCGCGCGTTCCGCGCCCGGGTTGCGCGCCATCGCGGCGTCAGCACCGTGGAGATCGTCTCCGCCCGCCCGCTCGATCCGAAACAATTGGAGTCCATCCTCGCCGGTCTGTCGAAGTCGCTCGGTAAGGTCGATGCGGTGACCCGCGTGGACGAAAGCCTCATCGGCGGTTTCATCGTGCGCGCCGGCTCCCGACAATTCGATGCTTCGCTCAAGTCGAAGCTCGCCTCGCTCAAACTCGCCCTCAAGACTGCTTAAAGAACGGAGCCCTAGCTCATGGACGTCCGCGCCGCGGAAATTTCCGCCATTCTCAAGGAACAGATCAAGGATTTCGGCGCGGAAGCGCAGGTGGCCGATGTGGGCCGCGTGCTGAGCGTCGGCGATGGCATAGCGCGCGTCTACGGCCTCGACAACGTGCAGGCCGGCGAGATGGTGGAGTTTCCCGGCGGCGTCAAAGGCATGGCGCTGAACCTGGAACGCGACAATGTGGGCGTCGTGATCTTCGGCGAAGACCGCGGCCTGAAGGAAGGCGACACCGTCAAGCGCCTCGGTGAGATCGTGGACGTGCCGGTGGGCAAGGGCCTGCTGGGCCGCGTGGTGAACCCGCTGGGCGAGCCGATCGACGGCAAGGGCCCCATTGTTTCGACGGAACGTCGCCGCGTGGACGTGAAGGCGCCGGGCATCATCCCGCGCAAGTCCGTGCACGAACCGATGCAGACGGGCATCAAGGCCATCGACGCGCTGATCCCCGTGGGCCGCGGCCAGCGTGAGCTGCTCATCGGCGACCGCCAGATCGGTAAGACGGCGGTGGCCATCGACACGATCCTTTACCAGAAGGACGCGCACGACAAAAACCTGTCGGAGACGGAGAAGCTCTACTGCATCTACGTGGTCATCGGGCAGAAGCGCTCGACAGTCGCGCAGATCGTGAAGCTGCTGGAGGACAAGGGCGCGCTGCAGTACTCGATCATCGTGGCGGCCACCGCCTCGGAGCCCGCGCCGCTGCAGTTCCTTGCGCCGTTCGCCGGCTGCACGATGGGCGAGTATTTCCGCGACAACGGCATGCACGCGCTGATCATCTATGACGATCTGTCCAAGCAGGCCGTGGCCTACCGCCAGATGTCGCTGCTGCTGCGCCGTCCGCCGGGCCGGGAAGCATACCCGGGCGACGTGTTCTACCTGCACT
>JAIYAO010000017.1 GCA_027488965.1 Alphaproteobacteria bacterium | reverse complement strand
GTGGCGGACCCGCCCGCGCTGGCGCGCTGGCTCGGCGCCGGCGACATCGTCATCGCCCCGCCGGGCGCTGCGCCCGTCATCGAAGTGCTCGACACCGACGCACACATTCCCTGGTCCGGCCACACCGGGCGCCACGCCATCGAGGACGTGTACGCCGCCATCAGGCGCGCGAAGACGGCGCTGGTGTTCGTCAACACGCGCGCGCAGGCGGAACTCACCTTCCAGGAGCTCTGGCGCATCAACGAGGACAACCTGCCCATCGCGCTGCATCACGGCTCGCTCGATGTGGAGCAGCGCCGCCGCGTGGAGACGGCGATGACGAAGGGCCAGCTGCGCGGCGTGGTGTGCACGTCCACGCTCGATCTCGGCATCGACTGGGGCGATGTGGATCTCGTGATCCAGCTCGGCGCGCCGAAGGGCTCCTCGCGGCTGGTGCAGCGCATCGGGCGCGCCAATCACCGGCTCGATGAGCCGTCGCATGCGCTGCTGGTGCCCAACAACCGCTTCGAGGTGCTCGAATGCCGCGCTGCGAAGGACGCGGTGGCGGAGAATGCCCTCGATGGGGAGGCGTCGCGCACGGGCGGGCTCGACTGTCTCGCCCAGCACATCATGGGCGCCGCGTGCGGCGAGCCGTTCCTGGCCGATGATCTCTACGCGCAGATCGCGTCCACCGCGCCGTATGCAGACCTCGCGCGCGCGCAGTTCGACCGCGTGCTCGATCTGGTGGCCACCGGCGGCTATTCGCTGCGGGTGTACGAACGCTACCGCCGCATCGTGCCGGACCTGAAGACCGGCCGCTGGCGTGCGCGGTCGCCGCGCGATGCGCAGCAGCACCGCATGAATGTCGGCGCCATCGTGGAATCCACGATGCTCACGGTGCGCTGGCTGTCGGACCGCAAGGTGATGGCGCAGCGCAAGGCGGGCGAGGGCGGCGCCATGCGCGGCGGGCGCGCGCTCGGCAAGATCGAGGAGTACTTCATCGAGGGCCTCAAGCCCGGCGACACGTTCCTGTTTGCGGGACAGATCCTGCGCTTCGTCGGCCTGCAGGAGACCGATGCGCTCGTGGTGCGCGCCACGGGGGAGGAGACACCCTCCATCCCCAGCTACAACGGCGGCAAGTTTCCCCTGTCCACCTATCTGGCCGAGCGCGTGCGCCGCATCGTGTCCGATCCCGCCGCGTGGCCTACGCTGCCGCAGCAGGTGCGCGAGTGGCTGCGCCTGCAGCAGATGCGCTCCGTCGTGCCTGCGCCCGATCACCTGCTGGTGGAGACGTTTCCGCGCGCGGCGCGCCACTACATGGTGTGCTACCCGTTCGAGGGCCGCCTCGCGCACCAGACGCTCGGCATGCTGCTGACGCGCCGGCTGGAGCGCCTCGGCAAGAAGCCGCTCGGGTTCGTCGCCAGCGAATACGCCATCAGCGTGTGGGCGCTGGAGCCGATGGGCGATCTCTATTTCACCGCGCTGTTCGACGAGGACATGCTGGGCGACGATCTCGATGCGTGGCTTGCCGAAAGCGCGCTGATGAAGCGCACGTTCCGCACCTGCGCGGTGATCGCGGGGATGATCGAGCGCAAGAGCCCCGGCGCGGAAAAGAGCGGCCGGCAGGTCACGTTCTCCGCCGATCTCATCTACGATGTGCTGCGCGGCCATGAGCCGGACCACATCCTGCTGCAGGCCGCGTACGCGGACGCCAGCGCAGGCTTCCTCGACATCGCCCGCCTCGGCGCCCTGCTGAAGCGCGTGAAGGCGCGCATCACCCACCGGGACCTGCCGCGCATCAGCCCGTTTGCGGTGCCCGTGATGCTGGAGATCGGCCGCGAGCCGGTCTACGGCGAGGCGCAGGACGCCATACTCGCCGATGCGGAGGCGGACATGGTGGCGGACGCGATGATGCAGTAGCGTGCCGGAAAAACCGGGGAGGAAGACATGTTCGGGTTTCAGGCAGGCGGCCGCGTCGCGCCCCCATCCCCCGGCTTTGCCGGGGACTTCCCCCGCAGGGCGGGGGAAGAAACGATCCGGGTGATCGCCTTGGTCGCGGTTCTGCTCGCATCGCCGGCGTACGCCGACGAACCCGCCTCCACGGCCACAAGGACAGCCAACGCCGCCGTCGCGCAAACCCTGCCGCTGGCGGACCGTGAGGATGAGGACTTCGCGCAGCGCGGCTTCGTGGCCGCGTGGCCGGAGGCGCTGATCAAGACGGCCGACGGGCGCACGGTGTGGGATTTCGGCGCCTACGCCGACATGGCGGGCGCCGCGCCCGAGACCGTGAATCCCAGCCTCTGGCGCCATGCGCAGCTGCTGACGAAGCACGGCCTCTTCCGCGTGTCGGACCGCATCTACCAGGCGCGCGGTTTCGATGTGTCGAACATGACCATCATCGTGGGCGACACCGGCCTCATCCTCGTCGATCCGCTCACGGCCGCGGAGACGGCGCGCGCCGCACTTGCGCTCGCGCGGCGCACGCTGGGCGACAAGCCGGTGAAGGCGGTGATCTACACGCACAGCCACGCCGACCATTTCGGCGGCGTGCGCGGCGTGGTGGAGCAGGCGGACGTGGACGCCGGCCGCGTGCAGATCGTGGCGCCGGACGGTTTCCTCGAACATGCGGTGGGCGAGAACATCATCGCCGGCGGCGCCATGAGCCGGCGCGCCACCTACCAGTTCGGCGCCGGACTCACGCCCGGCCCGCAAGGGCAGATGACGTCGGGCATCGGCCCCGCTATCCCCACCGGCACGCTCACGCTCATCGCGCCCACGAAGACCATCGCGCGCACGGGCGAGACGATGACCATCGACGGCGTCACGTTCGTGTTCCAGGTCACGCCCGGCACGGAGGCGCCGGCGGAGATGAACTTCCACCTGCCGCAGTTCCGCGCGCTGTGCCTTGCGGAGAACGCCAACGTCTCCATGCACAACGTGCTGACGCCGCGCGGCGCGCTGGTGCGCGATTCAAAGGCCTGGGCGGATTATCTCACGCAGTCGCTGCGGCTCTACGGCGCGACGTCCGACGTCATGTTCAACAGCCACGGCTGGCCGCGGTGGGGCCAGGACCGCGTCGCCGATTTCGTCGCCAGCCACCGCGACGCCTACAAGTATCTGCACGACCAGAGCGTGCGGCTGATGAACATGGGCTACACCGGCGAAGAGATCGCCGAGCGCATCGCGCTGCCGGAGGCGCTGTCGCGACGGTGGTTCAACCGCGGCTACTACGGCACCATGAGTCACAACTCCAAGGCCGTGTATCAGCGCTACATGGGCTGGTACGACGGCAATCCCGCACGGCTCAACCCGCTGCCGCCGGAGGAGGCGGGACGGCGCTACGTGGCGGCCATGGGCGGCGCGCGCAAGGTGCTGGCGGAGGCCCGCGCGGCCATCGCGCGCGGGGAGTACCGCTGGGCGGCCCAGGTGCTCGATCACCTCGTGTTCGCCGAACCCGCCAACACCGAGGCCAGGGCGCTGCTCGCGCAGGCGCACACGCAGATGGGCTACCAGGCCGAGAGCGCGATCTGGCGCAACATGTATCTCTCCGCCGCCAAGGAGCTGCGTGAGGGCGTCTCCACGCGCGGCGCGTCCACCACCAGCCTCGATTTCATCCGCAACACGCCCACGTCCCTGGTGCTCGACCTGCTCGCCGTGCGGCTCGATCCCGCGAAGGCGGGGACGCAAGGGTTCACGCTCGCGCTTCAGTTCCCCGAACGCAGCGAGCGCCACCTCGTCACCATCCGCAACGGCGTGCTGATCCACGAGACGGGCGTGAGCGATGCGGCGGACGCCACGGTGACGATGCCGCGCGCGCTCTTCCTGCAGGCATTGCTCACCGGCGCTGCGCCATCGCCGGAGGGCGTGCGCATCGAGGGCGACCGCACGGTGCTGGCGCGGTTCACCGCGCTGTTAGCCGCGCCGGACCCGAACTTCCCCATCGTCACGCCTTGATGGGGACGCCGGCGCCGGCGCTTTTCCGACTCTGAAGCGTCCGCTAGACTGGAACGATGTCTGCTCTCGCACTTCCCCGCACGCCGCCGCAGCCCCTTGGCCTGCGCGTCACCGTGGCCGGCGTGGCGGTGGAGGCGCTGGCGGAGGGCGCGCTGTGGATCCCCGATGCGCGGACGCTGGTGGTGTCGGACCTGCACCTGGAGAAAGGCTCCGCCTACGCCGCGCGCGGCCAGATGCTGCCGCCGTACGACACCCGCGCCACGCTGGGCCGCCTCGCGGCGCTGATGGCGCGCTGCGCGCCGGACATCGTTGTCTCGCTCGGCGACAGTTTCCACGATGTGGCGGGCCCCGCGCGGATGGCGGATGCGGACGCTGCGGCGCTCGCCGCGCTGGTGGGCGCGGCGGACTGGGTGTGGATCGTGGGCAACCACGATCCCGCGCTGCCGCCTGGCCTCGGCGGCCGCCAGGCGCACACACTGTCCCTCGGCGCGCTCACCCTGCGCCATGAGCCCACGCCGGGTGCTGCGGGCGAGATCGCGGGGCACCTGCACCCGTGCGCGAAGGTGGCCGCCCGCGGCCGCGCCGTACGCGCGCGCTGCTTCGCCACCGATGGCGCGCAACTGGTGATGCCGGCCTTCGGCGCCTACACGGGCGGCCTAAACGTCCGCGATGTTGCGTTCCGGCCGTTGTTTCCGCGCGGCTGCACCGCGCTGATGCTGGGGCGTGCGCGGGTGTACGCCGCGCCCGCCACGCGGCAGGTGGGCGACGGCTGAGCCGTCTCACCGCCGCCGGAAGAAGAACGCCGCCGCATAGCCGGACCCCAGCGCAAGGATCACCGCCGAAAGCCCGTAGAACAGCGGCGATTTCTGCGCCGCGGTCCAGATCGTCTTCTCGATGCCGATGCGCGAGATCACCACTTCGCCCGGCTTGCGGTTCACCAGGCGCCCGCCGCGGAACAGGTAGACGTCCACCGAATACGCGCCCACCGGCGCGTTGGCGGGGATCGTGAACGTGGCCTTGAACGCGCCGTCTTCCTCCAGCAGAAGCGGCTGCGGGCGCACGATGTAGAGGCCCTCGGCCTGTTTCAGCCGCACCAGCGCGCGGCGGTAGCTGGTGGAGTCCGTGTCCGCGGGCGTCTCGCCCTCCAGCCGCGCCAGCGCGCCGGGATCGAGCCCGAGATCGGTGACGGTGCGCCCCGCCAGGAACGTGTTCACCGGCCGCGTGCTCGCCAGCGCGAAGAAGCTCGGCACGCCGCGGAAGCGCACGGGATCGGTGTTGATCCACAGGCCCATGATGCGCCGTTTGCGGCGGACCACCTGCGTCTCGCTCGGCCCTTTCAGCACCACGACCACGTCGCTCGCCGCGCGCCCGCGCCGCCAGTGCACGCCGAAGATGGTCAACCGCGCGCCGCGGTACTCGGAGGTGACGGCCACCGCCTCGTCGCTGATGGTGGTGGCGAGATCGGGCGCGCCGGCGCGCTGCGCGTGGGCGGCGCCCGCGCCCCACAGCACAAGGCCCAGCAGTGCGGCCAGGATCGCTCGCCGCATCAGCTGCCCAGCACGTAGAGTTCGGCGGGCGTGGCGATGAGATCCCACAGGAGCCGCAGCGCCGTGCCCAGCACCACCACCGACAGGATCACCCGCAGCTCCTCCGCCTTCAGCCGTGCGCCCACCCGCGCGCCCAGTTGCGCGCCCACCACGCCGCCCACGATCAGCAGCGCCGCCAGCACGAGATCCACCGTCTGCGTCTGCGCCGACTGCAGCACGGTGACCAGCGCGGCGATGATGATGATGGAGAAGAGGGAGGTGCCCACCACCACGTTGGTGGGCATGCGCAGCAGATAGATCATCGCGGGCACGGCGATGAAGCCGCCACCCACGCCCATGATCGCCGCCAGCACGCCGGTGACGACGCCGATGCCCAGCGGCGGGATCGCGCTGATGTAGAGGCCCGATTGCGGAAAGCGCATCCGCAGCGGCAGGCGGTGCGCAAAGCCGCGCTTGCGCCGTCGTCGCGCCGGGGGCCCGCCCGCTGCGCGCCGTCGCAGCGCCGCCACGCTCTCCCAGCCCATCAGCGCGCCGATGATGCCGAGGAAGAACACGTAGAACATGGAGATGAGGAAATCGAGTTGGCCGAGGAACTTCATCCACGCGAACACCCACACCCCGAAGGTGGAGCCCACGACGCCGCCGATGGTGATCAGCAGGCCCATGCGCAGGTCCACCGCGCGCCGGCGCGCATGCGCGATGACGCCGGACATGGAGGAGGCGGTGATCTGGCTTGCCTGCGTGGCCACCGCCACGGGCGGCGGCACGCCCATGAAGATCAGCGCCGGCGTCATGATGAACCCGCCGCCCACGCCCACCATGCCCGAGAAAAACCCGATGGCGCCGCTGATCAGAACGATCAGCAGCCCGTTCACCGACATCTCGGCGATCGGCAGGTAGATGTTCATCGCGGCGCCTTGCTGGCGCGGCGGCGCGCCGGCGCCTGCGCGCCGGTTATTCCAGCGTTGGCGTGAGGGTGCAATCGCCGCCGTGCGCCGCCCCCATCGACCCCGGCTGCGTCGGGCCCGCTTCCCCCGCAAGCGGGGGAAGAAACCCACCGGCGCCCTCTTTTTCTTCCCCCGCCTGCGGGGGAAGTCCCCGCGGCCCGCGGGGGATGGGGGCTGCTCGCCGTTGATTGGCCCTCATCCTTCGACGGGCTCAGGATGAGGCGGCGACAGGTTCAGGATGAGAGTGTGAAAATAATCCTTGCACCAAGACTAAAAGGGCGATAGACCAGCTCTGCACCGTCCACGGGAGGGCTTCGAGGAGCTCCGGACCTTCAGGCGGACGGGGTGCGGTCGGCGGGATCTGCCCGGGGGGACCTTAACCCCGGGGTCCGTGGGTCTGGAGCCCATGCCCGCAGCACCGGCAGCGCAGGGTGGAGCTAAGCCAGGCCGATGGAGGGGACACCTCCACGTCGGACCGTACGGCGCGGGTCTGACGAACCCGATCCAGCAACTCCTAGTCCTGCGTCCGGGAAAGACGGCCGCCGAACGGGGCGCGCGGAGGGCGCATAT
>JAIYAO010000090.1 GCA_027488965.1 Alphaproteobacteria bacterium | reverse complement strand
TGTGGGGCCCAAGTCACGGCGGCGCCAACGAGGCGGCGCTCAAGATGCTCTACGATATCGGCGATGTGTCCAACATCCCGGACTTCGTGAAGCAGGTGAAGGATCCCAACTCCGACGTGCGCCTGATGGGCTTCGGGCACCGTGTCTACAAGAACTACGATCCGCGCGCGAAAGTGATGCAGAAACTCTGCCACGCCGTGCTGAAGGAAGTCGGCGCCACCGAGGACCCGATGCTCAAGGTGGCGATCGAACTGGAGAAGATCGCGCTCAACGACGAGTACTTCGTGAAGCGCAAGCTCTACCCGAACATCGATTTCTATTCCGGCATCACGCTGCGCGCGATGGGTTTTCCCGTGTCGATGTTCACGGTGCTGTTCGCCGTGGCGCGCACGGTGGGCTGGATCGCGCAATGGAGCGAGATGATCTCCGATCCGATGCAGAAGATCGGCCGGCCGCGCCAGATCTACACGGGCCCCACCCTGCGCGACTACGTGCCGGTGGACTCCCGCACCACCTGACCGCCCGCCACCGCAAGCACGGCGTCGGCGGCGACCTCCGCCGCCGGTCGCCCGCCGCGCCCCATCGACTGCAGCGCGCGGTCCTGTGCAGAGACCTGAGCCTGGCGGGCCGAGGCGTCGCGGATCAACGGGAGTGCTGCAGCCGCCAGGTTGTCCGCGGTGCAGCGCGTCTGGATGAACTCCGGGGCCACCTCCCGCCCGGCCGCGACGTTCATCAGCGTGGCGAACGGCGACTTGTAGAGCAGCGCCCGCGCCAGCGCCCACGTCACCCAGCCGAGGCGATAGCCCACGACCACGGGCGTGGCCTGCAGCGCAACTTCGGTGGTTACGGTGCCCGAAACGGCGAGTGCGACCATCGCGGCGGCGAATGCGTCCGCCTTCCCCTCGCCTTCATCGACCACCAGCACCGGGAAGGATTGCTCCGCCGCCATGGCATGCACGCCGGGCGCGACGGCCGCAGCAGCAAGGGCCACGACACGCACCCGCGGTTCTGCGGCGAGGATCCGCCCCGCGGCAGCGAACAGGTGCGGCGCCGTCCGGCGCAACTCACTATGGCGGCTGCCGGGCAGCACCAGCAGCACAGGCCCTTCGCCCAGTTCGTGGCGTCGGCGGAACGCCGCGCCGTCGCCCGTTTCCGTGCGCCCCAGCGCCGGATGGCCGCACACGGTGCACGGCAGGCCGAACGGCTTGTAGAACGGCGTTTCGAAGTCATGGATGCAGATGAGGTGATCGACGGTGGCGGCCAAAGTCCTGGCCCTGCCCGGCCGCGTCGCCCACACCTGCGGGCCGATGTACTTGATAAGCTTCGCGCGATGGCCGCGTCTGCGCAGCCGCTGCGCCACGCGTAGCGTGAAGCCCCAGCTGTCGATCAGCACCACGGCGTCGGGATCGAACGAGACGGCGGCGGCGGTCGCCGCATCGGCCAGCGCCACCACGCGGGGATAGGCCTTCAGGCCATCGACCAGGCCAAGCACCGCAAGACCGGAGATGTCGATGGCGCTGTCCACGCCCGCAGCCGCCATGGCGGGGCCGCCGACGCCGGCGAAGGCGATGGTCGGATCGCGGCGGCGCAACGCTGCGATGAGATCGGCGCCAAGCCTGTCGCCCGACGTCTCTGCCGCGACGATGAACAGGCGTGTCACGCGCTGACGTCCGCTGGATCGAACCCCGTGACGAACATGCCAAGCCCATCGGCGCGCATCACCATGGCGTCGCGGTCCACAATGAGCGCCCCGCCCGCCTCCACGGCGATGCCGGACAGGCCCGCAGCCGCGGCGGCCTCCAGCGTGGCTAGGCCGATGGTGGGCAGATCGATCCGACGGTCCTGGATGGGCTTTGCCCGTTTCACCAGCACGCCGCGACGCGCGGTGGGCGTCCCGCGCACCGCCTCGGGCAAGGCGGCCACGCGCGCCAGCATCGCGTCCGTCCCCTCCGCGGCTTCGAGCGCAAGGCAGAACCCATCGCACACCACCGCGCCCTGCCCCACATCAAGCGCGCCCAGCGCCGCAGCGATGGCGGCGGCCCGTGCGATATCGCTGCGCGCTGCATCGTCAGGCGTGACGGCGCCCAGCACGCCCTTCGGGGCCAGAAGACCACCAAACGCCGCCTCCGGCCCCACGATGGCGAAGCCTTCACGCTCGAACTCATCGAGGATCGCGCGCATCAGCGCATCATCGCCCTGCCGCGCTGCGGCCAGCACCTTCGGCAACATCAGCGCGGCGCGACCGTCGAGCTTCAGCGTGCGAAAATCCGGTCGGCGCACGAGGCCCGCAAACGTCACAGCGTCGCAGCCCGCCGCCTTCAGCGCCGTAAACCGCGCACCCATTTCGCCGAGTCCGAACGCCGCGCCCGGATGGGCCTCAAGCGCCGGATCGGCCATGCCGGCAATGCGGGCGACGTAAAACTGCTTACCCGCGCCGGCGCAGTGGGCCGCAAGGCGCACCGGCAGGTCGCCCGCGCCGGCGATGATGGCGAGCTTCGCCCACCCGGACATCAGGCTTTGGGCATGCACAGCGGCCGCTGCGCTTCGGCGCGAATGAACGCCACGATTTCCTGCACCAGCGGCTCGTGCGCGTACGTCTCCGCCACATCGTCCAGCCGTTCCTGGAAGGTGCCTTCCTCGGCGAACAGCAGGCGGTAGGCGGCGCGCAGGTCATGCACCGCCTCGCGGGAGAAGCCCCGGCGCTTGAGGCCCACCACGTTGAGCCCCGCCAGCGAGGCATGATTGCCGAACACCGACCCATATGGAATGACATCGGCCACCACTGCGGCGAGGCCGCCCACGAAGGCATGGCGCCCGATCCGCCCGTGCTGGTGCATGGCCGACAGGCCGCCCATGATCACATGGTCGCCCACCTGCACGTGTCCGCCAAGCGTGGCGCCCTGCGCGAAGATCACGCCGTTGCCGACGATGCAGTCATGCGCCACGTGGCTTTGCGCCATGAAGAACCCGTCATCGCCCACCACCGTAGCGCCGCGGCCGCGCAGCGTGCCGCGGTGCATGGAGACATGTTCACGGATGATGTTGCGGGCGCCGATGGTCAGCGTCGTGGGCTCGCCCCTGTAGGATGTGTCCTGCGCCGGCTGGCCGAGCGTGGCGAAGGGGTGCACCACCGTGCCGGGGCCGATCCGCGTCTCCCGCTCGATGAAGACCTGAGCCACGAGGCGCACGCCCGCCGCCAGCGTCACGTTGGGCCCGACGATGCAGTACGGGCCGACCTCGGCGTCCGCATCGATCTCTGCGCTCTTGTCGATCAGGGCGGTGGGATGGATGCGCGCACTCACTTGCCTTCAAGCTCCACCTTCATCGCCGCGAATTCAGCCTCTGCCGCCAGTTCGCCGTTCACCTCGGCCCGGCCGCGGAACTTGAAGATGTTGCGCCGGGCGAACAGCACCTCCACCGGCATTTCCAGCACGTCGCCCGGGCGCACGGGCCGGCGGAACCGCGCGTTGTCCACGCTCATGAACAGGATCGTGTTCTTGGTCACGTCCACATCGAGCGAACGTGACATGAGCACGGCGCCCGTCTGCGCCATGGCCTCGATCTGCAGCACGCCCGGCATGACGGGCTCATGCGGAAAGTGCCCGGGAAAGTACGGCTCGTTGATGGTCACGCACTTTATGCCGCGGATCGACTTCGAGGCGATGTAGTCCACCGCCCGGTCCACCAGGAGGAAGGGGTAGCGGTGCGGCAGGCGACGCAGGATTTCGGCGATGTCTATGCTCTCGCCAACCGCCGCGTCAGTGTCAGTCGCCATCACGTTTTCCGATCGCTCGACTGAGCCAGGCAGTTTCGCGCAGCCACTGGCGCACGGGTTTGGCGGGGTAACCGGCCCATGTCTCGCCCGCCGGAACGTCATGCATGACCGCGGACCCAGCCGCAAGCATGGCGCCCTTGCCGATGGTCCGGTGGTCGGCGATGCCCACGCGTCCGCCCATCATCACGCCGTCCCCCACCCGGGTCGATCCGGAAATGCCGCCGAAGGCCGCGATCACGGCGCCGCGCCCGATGACCACGTTGTGGGCGATCTGGCAGAGGTTATCGATCTTGGCCCCCTCCGCGATGACCGTGTCGCCGAAGAGGCCGCGGTCCACCGTGGAGCCGGCGCCGATGGAGACGCCGTCCTGGACGATGGCGCGGCCGAAGTGGGGAACGTCCACGGCCCCGCCCGCATCCCCGGCGACGCCGAAGCCCGTCTGCCCGATGCGTGCGCCGGCGTGGATGATCACGTCGTCGCCCACCAGCGCACACACCACCGACGCGCCGGGCCCGATCCGGGTGCGCCGGCCTATGGCGACGCCTGGTCCGATGACGGCGTGGGGACCGATCTCTGCGTCCGCGCCTATCTGCGCGCCTGGTCCGATGACGACGCCCGGCGCGAGGGATACGCCTGCCTCGATGCGCGCTTCGGGTGACACGAAGACGCCGTCCGACTGGAACCGGCGCTCCACAGCGATGCGTCCCGCCACGCGGGCGAAGTGAGCGCGCGGCTGGGCAGCGACAATGACGGTCGCGCCCTCTTGCGCCTGGGCGGCGTTTTGCGGGCGCAGGATCAGAACACCGGCGCGGGTCGGCGGCAGCGCGCCTTTGCCATCGAAGTAGGCCAGATCGTCAGAACCCGCGTCCGACAGCGCAGCGACGCCGGTGAGGCCGGTGTGGCCTGCGCCGCGCACCTCCGCCCCGCCAGCGAGAGCGCTGACGGGGACGGGGCCTAGCAAGGCGTAGAAGCGCGGATCGATCATGGGCTCATGGCGCCCTGCGCCGCGCCCGGCGTCACTTCTTCGGCGCGGCGGCCGAGGGTTGCGGCGCCGGCGGGATGTAGGGCGCCCAGGTGGGCTGCGGAGCGCGGGGATTGCTGGCGTTGAAGCGCGTTGTCACTTCCTGTGTGATGTCCACCGAGGGGCTGGCCTTGGCGATGCCGCCCTGCGCGTTGAGCACGATGGTCGCGCCGCGCTGGGTCATCACTTGGCCCACCACGGGGTCGAGCAGGCGGAGCAGTTCGTCGGCCGCCTTCTGCTCGGTCTGCTGCATGGACGCTTCGAAGATCTGGCTCTTCTGCGCGAGGTCCTGCTGACGGCGCATGAGCGACTCGACCCGGTTCTTGAGATCGGGCTGGGCGGCGATCTGTTGCTGGGTCTTGCCCTCAAGCTGCGGCTGGAGCACGCGACCCTCGGCCTGGACGGCGTTGGCGGCGCCCTCGTTCTGCGTGCGGAACTCCCGCTGCTTCTGTTCCATCAACGCCTTGAGCTTCGTGCGCATGTCCTGGCCGGCCTGGGACTCCTGCACCACCCGCTGGATGTTGATCACCACCACCTGGGCGTTGCCGGACTGGGCCATGGCCGTGCCGACGCTCATGGCGCCGAGGGCGAGTGCCGCCATCGCGCCGGCGGCGGCGAGAGCTGTTTCGATACGCATGGTGGGGTTCCTCTAGAATCTCGTCCGCGTGGAGAACCGGAAACTTTCCGTCTCGTCGTATTCTTCGCGGGCGAATGGCTGGGCGAAATCGAACTGCACGGGACCGAACGGGCTGTCCCAGAAGATGCTGACGCCGGCCGACGCCCGCAGGCTCAGGCTGTCGTCCACGAAGCTCTTGAATGTTGTCGTATTGGGGGCGATGCCCGTCGTGAAGATCTGTGTGCGCTTGTCGTTGGGATCGAGGATCCCAAGGCCGCCGAACTCCGCAAAGAGGGCGCCGGAGATTCCGTACTCTTTGGGCAGACCGGTGGGGAACGTGAGCTGGAAACTGCCGATGTAGTAGGCGTTGCCCCCAAGTGCGTCGCCCTCGAGGACGCTGGCGTTGCCTGTGGAGTCCTCCGACTGGAGCACCAACTGGCGTGGGCCGATGCCGGCCACGTCGAAGCCGCGGAAGCTCGCGCCGCCTTTGAAGAAGCGGTCATTGATGCGGACATCCTCGTCGCCCCAGGCGGCGATGTAGCCGGCGCTGAGCGAGAAACTCGCCACCACGTCCGGGAACAGGCCGTAGTAGGTGCCGCCTTCCACTTCCGTCCGGAAGTACTTCACGTCGCCGCCGAGTCCGGCGAGATCCTGCCGGATGGAGAGATCGAAGCCCCGCGTGGGGTCGATCGGGTCGTTGCGGCGATCCCAGTTGAAGGCGTAGCCGAGCACCGATGTAATGAACGACCCCTCCTGGTCGCACAGCAGCGGTCGCTGCGTGGCCGGCACCAGCGGCGAACACTGGTCGACGATGTCGGTCGTCGTTGCTGCGTTGCCGTCGAGGTCGACGAAGAAGTCCGCGATCTCGGTGTCGTCGACTCGCAGGGTGTAGGTGATGCCCATGCCCGTGGTGTCGGTGATGGGGAAGCTCGCGCGCAGGCCGAGGCCGGTGGACTGGTTCTCGAAGGAGGACTCGTCGAGAAAGTCCGTGCGCAGGGTGAAGAGGTCGAACCCGGCGGCGAGATCGCGCCCCATGAAGCGCGGTTCGGTGAAGCGGATGTCCACCTGCTGGCGCCGTGAGCTGGTCGAGGCGCGCAGCCGGACGAACTGGCCGCGGCCCCGCAGGTTCCGCTCGCTCACCGACACGTCGAACAGGAAGTTGTCCGTCGATGAGAAGCCCGCCGCGAAGGCGAGCTCGCCGGTGGTGTCCTCCTCCACCTTCACTTCGACGATGGCGCGATCGGGCTCGGCCCCCTCGCGTTCCTCGATCTCGACGTTCTTGAAGAAGCCCAGCGCCCGGATGCGCGCGCGGGACCGGTCCAGCAGCACGCGGTTGAAGGCGTCGCCTTCCGCCACCCGCAGCTCGCGCCGGATCACGGAGTCCACGGTGCGTGTATTGCCGATGATGTCGATGCGTTCGACGAAGACGCGCGGGCCCTCGTTGACTTCGAAGATGATGTTGACCTTGCGGGTCTCGGCGTTGCGTTCGATCCGCGGGCGGATGTCCACGTTAGCGTAGCCGCCGGTGCCGGCGGTGAACGTCATGGCGTCGATCGACTTTTCGATCAGTTCGCCCTCGAACATGCGCCCGGACTGGATCGGGATCACCGCCCGCAGCAGGTCTGCCGGCACGCGATCAAGCTCTGTCTCCACCCGGATGTCGCCGAAGTCGTACTTCACGCCCTCATCGATGGTGAAGGTGACGAAGAAGTCCTTCTGGTCCGGCGTCAGTTCGGCCGTGGCCGACACGACGCGGAAATCGGCGTAGCCACGGTTCGTGTAAAACTGCCGCATGAGCTCGCGGTCGTACTCGAGCCGGTCGGGATCGTAGTTGTCGTTCTTGGCGAAGAACTTCCACCACCGCGATTCCTCCGTGAGGATCGCCTCGCGCAGCTCGCGGTCGGAGAAGGCCTTGTTGCCGATAACGTTGATGGAGCGCACGCCCGTAACCGGGCCCTCGTCCACCTCGAAGATGAGATCGACGCGGTTCTGCTCGAGTTCGCGCACCTGCGGCGTGACGGTCGCCGCGAAGCGCCCGGCGCGCCGGTAGAGTTCGATGATGCGCTGCACGTCCGACTGCGCGCGCGCGGGCGTGAACACGGAGCGCGGCTTGGCCTGCACTTCCTTGTTGAGATCTTCCTCGTCGAGCGCGCCCAATCCCTCGAAGATCACGCGGTTGACGATGGGGTTTTCCACAACCCGCACGATGAGATCGGCGTCCCGCTGGCCGATCTGCACATCGGCGAACAGGCCTGTGGCGAACAGCGTCTTGAGCGAAAGATCGACCCGCTCTGCGTCCACCACATCGCCCGGCCGCAGCAGCAGGTACGACGTGACGGTGCTCGATTCCACGCGCTGATTGCCCTCCACCACGATGCGGCGGATGGCGAGGCCCGGCTGGACGGGCGCCGGCCGCGCCGTCGCCGTGGGCGGCGGCGTGGTCGGAGTGGACGGCTGTTGCGGCTGCACAGCGTCCTGAGCGATGGCCGGTTGCGCGGCCAGCACGCTCGCGCTCACCGCGGCGACGCCAGTCACGGCGCCGACCATCACATCACGCAACACGCGCTTCATGCAGGCCTCGATCTGTTCGGCGCTCCCCTGCGCCGGGGTTTAAGACAGCATTCCACCAAGGAACTCAAGGAGCTTTGACCGTTGCAGGTCGTTCCAGGTGGCGAACAGGAAGAGAGACGCCACAAGCGCGAAACCGGCCCGGTAGCCGATCTCCTGCGCCTTGGGCCCCAACGGGCGGCCACGCGCGGCTTCGGCGGCGTAGAACACGAGATGGCCGCCATCTAGCATCGGCACAGGCATGAGATTCACCAGCCCCACCGCCACAGAAAGCGTCGCCGCCCACGCCAGCAGCGACAATGCAAGACGGCCCAGCTTGTCGCCGGCGCCGTCGGTTCCCGAGATCGCGCTCTTGGCGACCTTGCCCGAGGCGTCGAAAATGCCGGCTGGCCCGGCAATATGCTCCGCTGAGGCCTTGCCCGAAAAGACATTCCCCACGTAGGCGCCCGTGGAAGCGATGATATCCCAGACCTGACCGGCGCCCTCGCCCAACGCGGCGAGCGGGCCCAACCGCTCGATCTTGCGCTCCTCGGGCAACGTCTGACGCGAGACGCCGAGATAACCCGCCTCCTGCTCCACACCCGTCTTGTCGATCGCGGTGCGCGACCCGACGGTGACAGGCAGGCTGGTGGTGGCGCCGTCACGAACCACGGTGAACGTCAGCGTGTCGCCCGGACGGGCGCGCACGGTCTCCTGCATGGCCCCGAACGAGGAGATCTGCTTGTCGCCGATGGCGACGACCACGTCGCCCGCCTTGAGGCCGCCGGAGGCGGCGGGGCCAGCGGCCTCCACGCCGTCGATCCGCGCCGACAGACTGGCCACGGGCGTCACGTCGCGCCCAACGATCATGATCAGCGCGGCGAAGGCGATGGCGGAAAAAATGAAGTTCGTGAACGGTCCGGCAGCCACCACGAACGCCCGAACGCCGAGCGGCATGGCGTGAAACAGCCCCTTGCGGCGGGCCTCCGCCAGTTCGGCGGCGTCGTCGATGGGTTGGTCAGGATGGGAGCTGACAGCATCGGCGTCGCCCTGGAACTTGACGTATCCGCCCAGCGGCAGCGCCGCCACGCGCCACTGCACGCCCTGGCGGTCTTTCCAGCTCAGCAGTGTCTTGCCGAACCCGATGGAGAAGGTGTCGATGGCCACCTTGCTCCAGCGGGCCGCCTGGAAGTGGCCGAACTCGTGGACGAACACGACGACGCTGAGCACGACGACAAATGCGCCAAGACTGAGCAGTACGCCCTGCAGACCCTCAAGCATTCCGATCTCCTCCCCGGCCGGCCCCGCCCAAAAGGGGCAGGCGGGCTCGTCGTTTCTCTAGGCCGCCCTGCGCCGGGCCGCCGCCGCAAGCGCCAAGCGCCGGGCCACGGCGTCGACGGCTAGTACCTCATCGAAGGATGACGGCGAATTTGCGATTGCGCCATGCCCTCCCGCATCCCAGTGCTGCAGGACCTCCTCGACCACCGCAGCAATATCGAGGAATCCGATTCGCCCGGCCAGAAATTCCTCGACGGCGGTTTCGTTGGCCGCGTTGAGCGCCGCTGGCGCGAACCCGCCTGTCTGGAGCGCCTCCCGGGCGAGCCGCAATGCCGGGAACCGGATCAGGTCCGGCGCCTCGAACGTCAGGGATCCGATGGCGGCCAGGTCAAGCCGAGCGGTGGTGATGGCGGCCCGGTCCGGCCAGGCGAGCGCGTGGGCGATGGGAATCCGCATGTCCGGCGCCGCCATCTGGGCCAGCACAGACCCGTCGCAGTAGGCCACCAGGCTGTGGATGACCGACTGGGGATGCACCAGTACGTCGATCTTCGACTCCGGGGTCCCGAACAGGAAGGCGGCCTCGATCAGCTCCAGGCCCTTGTTCATGAGCGTGGCGCTATCCACCGAAATCTTGCGCCCCATGGACCAGTTCGGGTGGGCGCAGGCTTGGTCGGGGGTCGCCGCCGCCATCCGCTCGGCCGACCATTGCCGGAAGGGTCCGCCCGAGGCCGTCAGCGTCAGCTTCTCCATCCGCTCCGGCCGGTCCAGCACCTGGAAAATGGCGTTGTGCTCGGAATCCACCGGCAGCAGACGCGCGCCGGTCTTCGCCGCCGCCGCCAGCAGCAGCGGGCCGGCGCAAACGAGGCACTCCTTGTTGGCCAGCGCTACCGTCGCCCCCCGCTCGATGGCGGCGCGGGTGGGGTCCAGCGCTGCAGCGCCGGTGATCGCGGACATGACCCAGCCCGCCGGGCGGGCCGCCGCTTCGGTTATGGCCGCCGGGCCCGCACCCGCCTGGGTGGGCAGGCCGGCGAGGGCGTCGCGCAGGTCCGCGAGCCGATCGGGGTCGGAGATCGCCACGAACCTCGGCTTCAGGCGCCGGACAAGGTCAACGAGCGCCGTGATGTTTCCACCCCCGGTCAGGGCCTCCACGGTGATCTCGCCATCGCCGCGCGCCGTGACTTCCTCGATCACCGCGGCCGTACTGGCGCCGATGGAGCCGGTGGCCCCGAGAATGGATACCGTCCGCTGCAAACTCAACCGCCCGCTCCCGTCAGCCGGCCAAGGAGCCCCGGGTCGAGCCGCAGTGCAATGGCCGTGACTACGGTGGCGGCCATCAGGCCGTCGAGCCGGTCAAGAAAACCGCCATGGCCCGGAATGAGGCCGCTGGCGTCCTTCACCCCGAACCGGCGCTTCAGCAGGCTCTCCAACAGGTCCCCGGCCAATCCCACCGCGCCGACGATGCCCCCACATAGCGACCACAGCGCCAGCGGCCCGTCGAAGATGGCGCCGCACACCAAGCCGGCGACCGCGCCCGCCATCGTCCCGGTGATGAGGCCGGCCCACGTTTTCTGGGGCGACAGGCGGCGCGACACGCGCGGCCCGCCGATGAGGGTGCCGCCGAAGTATGCGGCGGCGTCCGTCGACCAGATCATCACGAAAAGTCCCAAGATCGCCTCGCGCCCGCCGGGGTCAGCCGCCCGCAGCGCCATGAAAAGCGCGCACGGGGCTCCGACATAGAGGACGCCGCCGAAAGTCTCCAGCACGCCCGCCAGGCTGCGGCGCCGCAGCGCCGAGGCCGCGCCGCACGCCGCAACCCACATGAGCGCGATGCCCAGAAGGCCCCAGCTTGCCGCCGCCACCGCCCCGAACGCGCCCGCAAAGCAGAAGGCGAAGGCCGGCGCCTGGTCGCGGGGCTCGCTCATCCGCGCCCACTCGTAGCTCATCGCCACGCTGGCTGCGCCGCAGGCCCCCGCCAGCCACGGCCCGCCCTGGATCGCCGCCCAGATCGCCATCGGGGCCAGCACCAGCGCCGACGCCACCCTGGGACCGATGTCGTGGAGCCGCCGCTCGGGTGCGGCGCCGGACGGGGCGCGCGGCGCGCCCGGCTCATTCGACACGCGCGACGCCGCCATAGCGCCGGTCACGCCGACGGAAATCGGCGATCGCCGCCTCCAGCGCGCCGCGGTCAAAGTCCGGCCAGAGCGTGTCGACGAACACGAGTTCGGCATAGGCCGCCTGCCACAGCATGAAGTTCGACAGCCGCCGCTCGCCGCTGGTGCGCACCAGCACATCGAGGTTGGGCAGACCCGCCGTATCCAGCCGGCTGGCGAACGCTTCGGCGGTCACGGCCTCGGGCGCCAGTCGGCCGGTGGCCACATCCTCCGCCACGCGCCGCACCGCACGGGCGATCTCGTCCTGCGCACCGTAGTTGAAGGCGATGGTGAGGTGGAGCCGCGCGTTGTGCGCCGTCCGCATTTCCGCCCGCTCGATGATGCCGAGGATGTCGGGCGCAAGCCCCGCGCGCGCGCCGATGATCCGCACCCGCACCCCATCACGGACCAGCCGGTCGAGGTCGCGCCCCACGTACACGCGCAGTAGTTCCAGCAGCGCCGCCACCTCGTCCTTCGGCCGGCGCCAGTTTTCCGTGGAGAAGCCGAACACGGTGACATAGGGAATTTCCAGGTCGCCCGCCGCCTCCACCGTCCGGCGCAACGCCTCCACGCCCGCGCTGTGCCCGAATGTCCGCGGCTTGCCGCGCATTTTCGCCCAGCGCCCGTTGCCGTCCATAATGATGGCCACATGACGCGGCGCCGGGCCCAGCGGAGCCTGGCCCATGGTGCTCTGGCCCAAATCGACGGTGTCTGGCATCCGGATCCGATCGTGCAGGGTCAGACCTGCATGATCTCCTCCTCTTTGGTGCGCACGGCGGCGTCCACCGCGCGCACGTACTGGTCTGTCGACTGCTGGATCTGTTCGGCGAGCCGCTTGTGCTCGTCTTCGCTGATGTCGCCGTCGCGCTCGAGCTTTTTCAGCTGGTCCATCCCGTCGCGGCGCACGTTGCGGACGGCCACCCGGGCAGCCTCCCCGTACTTGCCGGCGAGCTTGGCGAGCTCCTTGCGGCGTTCCTCGCTGAGCGGGGGAATGGGCACCCGCACGGTCTGCCCGTCAACAACGGGGTTCACGCCGAGGCCCGCGTTGCGGATCGCCTTCTCCACCGCGCCGACTACCTGCCGGTCCCAGACCTGCACGGCCAGCATGCGCGGCTCCGGCGCGGAGACCGCCGCCACCTGGTTCAGCGGCGTGGTGGCGCCGTAGGCCTCCACGGTGATCGGGTCGAGCAGGTGGATGTTGGCGCGACCGGTCCGCAGGCCGGTGTACTCCGTCTTGAGCGCCGCGATGGCGCCGTCCATGCGCTTCTTGATATCGTCGATGTTGAACGGTGCGTTGGGCATAGCCCTACTCCTGGTCGTCGCTGATGGTGGTGCACACGCCGCGGCCGGCGAGGACATCCTCGAACGCGCCGCGCTGCCGGATCGAAAACACCACGATGGGAATCTTGTTCTCCCGCATCAGGGACACCGCCGAAGCGTCCATGACCTTCAGGTTGCGCGAGAGGACATCGTGGTAGGTGAGCGTGTCGTACCGTTCGGCCTTCGGGTCTTTCTTCGGATCGGCCGAATAGACGCCGTCGACGCTGGTGCCCTTGAAGAGGGCGTCGCAGTTCATCTCCACTGTTCGCAGGGCGGCGGCGGTGTCGGTGGTGAAGAACGGGCTGCCAGTGCCGGCGGCGAAGATCACCACGCGGCCCTTCTCCACGTGCCGGATCGCACGGCGGCGGATGTAGGGTTCGCAGATGGTCACCATGGGGATGGCCGAGACGACACGTGTGTCTCTGCCCTGCTGCTCGAGCGCGTTCTGCATGGCGAGCGCGTTCATCACCGTCGCCAGCATGCCCATGTAGTCGGCCTGAGCGCGGTCCATGCCGCTGGCGGCGCCCTGGAGGCCGCGGAAGATGTTGCCGCCGCCGATGACGAGGCACACCTCCACACCCTGGTCCACGGCCGCACCGATCTCGCCGGCGATCCGGGAGCACACGTCCACGTCGATGCCGAACTGCCCATCGCCCATGAGCACTTCGCCGGAGACCTTCAGCAGGACCCGGCGATACTTGCCCGTGGGTGTGGGTCGGTGTGCGACGTCGTCATCGTCGCTGTCGTCAAAATCGCTCATGGCCGGCGTCCGATCAGGTCTCGCCGGCCATGCTTAGCGCGATCCGCGACAGAACTGCAAAGGGTGGCTGCTTATGATTTTCCGGTCATGCCGGCGACCTCGGCGGCGAAGTCGTCCTTTGGCTTCTCCACGCCCTCGCCCAGCTGGAACCGCTTGAACCCGGCGATCCGGATGGCGCCGCCCGCGTCCTTCTCGGCCGCCTTCACCCAGGCTTCCACCGTCTGGTCCGGGGCCATGACGAACTTCTGCTTGGTCAGCACCACTTCCTCGAGGAACTTGCGGATGCGGCCCTCCACGACGCCCTTGAGGACGTTCTCCGGCTTGCCGGCCATCTTGGGGTCTTCCTTGACCTGCTCCTCGTAGACCGCGCGCTCGCGCGCGATGGCCTCGGCCGGCACTTCCGTATCTGACACGGCGAGCGGGTTGGTGGCCGCCACGTGCATGGCGATCTTCTTGGCGATGTCCTCAAGCGCTGCAGTCTGTCCCGCCGACTCCAGCGCGACCAGCACCCCGATGCGACCCAGTCCGTCGGCCACCTGGCCGTGGACGTACGGCGTGACCACGCCCGCGCCCACCTCAAGGTAGGCGGAGCGGCGCAGCGTCATGTTTTCACCGATGGTGGCGATGAGCTGGGTGGTCGATTCCTGCACGGTCCCGCCTTCCGGCAGGGTCGCCGCCAGCAGCGCCTCATGGTCGCCCTTCGCGTCGAGGGCCTTCTGCGCGAACGCCGCCGCCGCCTTCTGGAAAGTTTCGTTGCGGGCCACGAAGTCGGTCTCGGAATTGAACTCGATCACCGCGCCCCGCACGCCCGCGACCGCCACGGCCACAAGGCCTTCGGCGGCGGCGCGGTCCGCCTTCTTGGCGGCCTTGGACAAGCCCTTGGCGCGCAGCCAGTCGATGGACGCCTCGATATCGCCGGCGTTCTCCGCCAGCGCCTTCTTGCAGTCCATCATCCCCACGCCCGTCTTCTCGCGGAGTTCCTTCACCAGAGCGGCGCTTACTTCAGCCATGGTCCTTGGTCCTTGGTCCTTGGAGCTTGGCCGCGCGGGCGTCACGAGGGGACGCGCCGCGCGGCGGAATGCAGGGATATGGGGCAGGAAGGCCCGGTCAGCCAGCGTCGGCGGGCGCGTCCACGGCGACGGGGGCTTCCGCCACGGCCGGCTCAGCAGCCGCCGGAGCGCCCATGTCGCGCGGCTTGCGGCGCAGCGCACGTTCCGCCGGCGGTTCCGCCGCAGACCCCACGTCCACGCCCGAAGCCACCTGGCCTTGCGCCAGACCGTCCAGGATCGCGTCAGCGACCATGTCGCAGTACATCTGGATCGCACGCGAGGCGTCGTCGTTGCCCGGGATCGGGTAGTCGACGTCGTCGGGATTGCAGTTGGTGTCGAGGATCGCGACGACCGGGATCGAGAGCTTCTTGGCTTCCTTGATCGCGATCTGCTCCTTGTTGGTGTCGATCACGAACATCAGGTCCGGCGTGCCGCCCATGCCGGCGATACCGCCGAGCGAACGGTCGAGCTTCTCGCGCTCGCGGGTGAGGTTCAGCAGTTCCTTCTTGGTCAGGCCCGTGGGGCCTTCCTGGGAGGTGAGCTCGGTCACTTCGCGCAGGCGCTGGATCGACTTCGACACAGTCTGCCAGTTGGTCAGCGTGCCGCCCAGCCAGCGCTGGTTCATATAGTACTGCGCGCAGCGCTTGGCCGAGGCCGCGACGATATCCGACGCCTGGCGCTTGGTGCCGACGAACAGGATGCGCCCGCCCGCGGCGGCGGTTTCGCGCACCTTCAGCAGCGCCGCGTCTAGCAGCGGGAGGGTCTGCGACAGGTCGATGATGTGGATGTTGGACCGTTCACCGTAGATGAAACGAGCCATCTTGGGGTTCCAGCGGTGGGTCTGGTGTCCGAAATGCGCGCCAGCTTCGATCAGCTGACGCATGAGGTCGCTCTGCGCCATGGTCAAATTTTCCTTCGTCCGGTTAGCCGCCGCGGGAGGAGCCGTCCGCGTCGGAAAACGCAAACGACACCGGACAGCTTCGATGCGTCCCGGGAGAACCCGGTCCGCACGACGCAAACCCGCGTGTGGAAGTCGCGGTGGTATAGGGGGAACGGCGGGGTGTGTCCAGCAGCCGCGCGGCAGCCTCTTTTCGCCGCTCCGGGGAGAAGGCGCTTGACCTCCGCAGGCCGTCACCCGCCACTCCGCACCCATGATCCTGTTCCGCGCCCTCGCCGCCCTCGTCCTTTTCGCCGCCCCGGCGCTCGCCCAGCCGCAGATCCCGACGCCCGCCGACACCCCCTTCCCCGGGACCATCAGCATCGAGGTGGACGCCACCGACGTGGCGCGCGGGGTCTTCCAGGTGCGCGAGGTCATCCCGGTGGCCGGGCCGGGGCCCCTCGTGCTGCTCTATCCGGAATGGCTGCCCGGCAACCACGCACCCCGTGGCACCATCGACAAGCTGGCCGGACTGCAGATCAAGGCGGGGGAGCGCGTGCTGCCCTGGCGGCGGGGCCCCGTAAACGTTTACGCCTTCCACGTCGACGTCCCCGCGGGCGCCGCCTCCATCGAAGTGGCGTTCCAGCACGTCTCGCCCACGCAGACCGCGCAGGGCCGTGTGGTGATGGCGCCGGCGATGCTGAACCTCCAATGGAACACGGTGACGCTCTACCCTGCCGGCCACGCCGCCCGCCGGATCGCGTTCGCCCCGAAGGTGAAGCTGCCCGAAGGCTGGCGTTACGCCACGGCGCTGCGGGCGAGCGCCGCCGACGGCGCCACGGTGTCCTTCGGCCCGGTGGATCTGGACACGCTGGTGGATTCCCCGATGTTCGCGGGCCGGCACTTCCGCGAGATCGATCTGGCGCCGGGGGCGGCCGTCCCGTTCAAGCTCAACATCGTCGCCGATCGCGCCGACCAACTCGCCGCCACCGATGCCCACATCGCCCTGCATCGAAACCTCGTGCGCGAAGCCTATCGTGTTTACGGCCCGGGCCGGTTCGACCGCTACGATTTCCTGCAGGCGCTGAGCGATACGCTCGGCGGCATTGGCCTTGAGCACCTGCGCTCCAGTGAGAACGCCAACGGGGCCGGCTACTACATCGACTGGGACACGCAGATGCCGGGACGCGCGCTGCTGGCGCACGAACTCACGCACTCCTGGAACGGCAAATACCGCCGGGGCGCCGATATCCTCACGCCGAACTTCGACGTGCCCATGCAGAACAGCCTTCTGTGGGTCTATGAAGGGCAGACGCAGTATTACGGCAACGTGCTAACGGCACGCGCGGGACTGTGGACGCAAGAGGAGGCGCTGGGCCAGCTCGCGCTCGTGGCGGCGACCTACGACAACCGCGTCGGACGCGCCTGGCGACCGCTTGCCGACACCACCAATGAGCCGATCATCTCGGCACGCCGTCCCGCGCCATGGCGCAGTTGGCAACGGCCGGAGGACTATTACTCCGAAGGCGCGCTGATCTGGCTCGACGTGGACACGCTGATCCGCGAGCGCACGCAGGGGCGCCGTTCGCTCGACGACTTCACCCGCGCCTTCTTCGCGAGCGAGACCCCTGCGCTGACGGCGAAGCCCTATACGTTCGAGGATGTGGTCGCCACGCTCAACGCCGTGACGCCGTACGACTGGGCGGTATTCCTGCGCGCGCGGCTCGACACGGCCGGTGGCAAGGCTCCGCTCGACGGCCTCACGCGGGGCGGCTGGCGACTGGTCTACGGGGAAGAGCGCACGCCCTTCCAGAAGGCCGACGAGAAGCGCTCCAAGAATGCGAGCTTCTTCTATTCGCTGGGCTTTGTGATCGGTGAGGGCGACAAGATCACCGAAGTGCTGTGGGACAGCCCGGCCTTCAACGAGGGCCTGACCGTGGGCACGGATATCCGCGCGGTGAACGGGGCCAAGTACGACGCCGACGGGCTGCGTCGGGCCATCACGGCGGGTCGCGACGGCGCGCCCATCGTGCTGATCGTGAGCAACGGCGATCGCTGGCGCACGGTGTTGTTCGACTACAGGGCCGGCCTGCGCTATCCGCGGCTGGAACGCATTCCGGGCGCGCCGAACCGGCTGGGCGACATTTTCAAGGCAGCCCGCTAGCCCACCCGCTCCACGCCCCGCGCGGCCTTCACGGCGGCGCGGGCGGCGGCGCCTGCGGGGAAACGCCCCTTGGCGCGGATCTCCACCTCCCGACCGTCGGCCAGGCGCAGCAACAGGGTGAGCGGGCGCAACTCCCCGCCGCCGCCTTCCAGCGCTTTCAGGGTATCGGCCAGCACGCTGAGCGACGCCCCCTCCCGGACCACGACCTCCAGCACCTCGCTCGCGCGCGCCTCGGCCGCCTCGATCGGCTCGAAACCACTCGCCGCCAGCTTCAGATCCCCGTCGCGCCAGCGCACGCGGCCGCGGAACGTCACGGACTTGCCGGGCTGCAGCGCCTCACGCTCGCGCGCGAAATCCTCCGGCATCACGATGGCTTCGAATTCGCCTGTGGGGTCGGAGAAGCCCACGTAGGCGAACTGCCCGCCCGACTGCGCCGGGCGCGCCTGCACGCGCCGCACCACGCCCGCCATCGCCGCCGACCGCGGCTCGCTTTCGCCGGCGTCGACGATCTCAGCATAGGTTGCGAACGTGCCGCTCGGGGCAGCGAGGAAGAAGCCGTCAAGCGGGTGGCCTGACAGATAGAAGCCCACGCTCTCTCGCTCGAAATCCAGCAGTTCCTGCCCGCTCCATGGTGCATTCTTCGGCAGCACAGGGCGCTGGGCGGCCTCTTCGGCGCCGAACAGGCTCGACTGCGCGCTGGCGCGCTCCTGTGCGGCGCGCTGGGCGTACTGGGTGAGGATTTCGCAGGCGGCGGCGGCGCGGGCGCGATCGGGTTCAAGCGAGTCGAAGGCGCCCGCCTTGGCGAGGTTCTCCAGTTGGCGGCGGTTCACCGCCTTCGGGTCGAGCCGTTCGGCGAACTCGTAGAGATCGCGGAACTTGCCGCCGCGCGCGCGCTCGGCGACCACGCTTTCCATGGCGGCAAGGCCCACATTGCGGATCGCGCCCAGCGCATACAGCACCTGGTTATCGGCCACGTCGAAATCCGCCATGGAGCGGTTGATGTCGGGCGCGGCCACCTCCACGCCCATGCGGCGCGCGTCCTGGCGGAAGTTGGCGAGCTTGTCGGCGTTGGACAGATCGAGGCTCATGGAGGCCGCGATGAACTCCAGCGGATGGTTCGCCTTGAGATAGGCCGTGTGGTAGGCGACCACTGCGTAGGCGGCGGCGTGCGACTTGTTGAACCCGTAGCCGGCGAACTCCGCCACCAGGTCGAAGATGTGTCCGCCGAGCGTCTCGTCGACGTTGTTGCGCGCCGCCCCCTCCAGGAACCGCGTGCGCTGCTTGGCCATTTCCTCGGGCTTTTTCTTGCCCATGGCGCGGCGCAGCAGGTCGGCCTCTCCCAGCGAATAGCCGCTCAGCACCTGCGCGATCTGCATCACCTGTTCCTGGTAGACGATGACGCCGTACGTCTCCTTCAGCAGCGGCTCAAGCAACGGGTGCGGGTAGTCGGCCTCCATGCGCCCGTGCTTCACATCGGCGAACGCGTCGATGTTCTTCATCGGGCCGGGCCGGTAGAGCGAGATGAGCGCAATGATGTCTTCAAGGCAGGTGGGCTTTACCTTGCGCAGCGTGTCGCGCATGCCCTGGCCTTCCATCTGGAACACCCCGAATGTCACGCCGGACTGCAAAAGCTCGTAGGTTTTGGGATCGTCGAACGGGACCTTCGAGAGGTCGAGATCGACGCCGCGCTTCTTCAGGAACTTCAGGGCCCGGTCGATCACCGTCAGCGTCTTCAGGCCGAGGAAGTCGAACTTCACGAGCCCCGCGGGCTCCACCCACTTCATGTTGAACTGCGTGGCGGGGAGGTCCGATCGCGGATCGCGGTAGAGCGGCACCAGCTCCACGAGCGGGCGGTCGCCAATGACGACGCCGGCGGCGTGGGTGGAGGCGTTTCGGTAAAGCCCCTCCAGCTGCAGCGCGGTGTCGAGCAGCTGGCCCACCTCGGGCTCTGCGGTGCGCGCCTGGCTCAGACGCTCCTCGCTCTCGATGGCCTGCGCGAGCGTCACGGGATTGGCGGGGTTGGCCGGCACCAGCTTGGCGAGGCGGTCCACCTGGCCGAACGGCAGCTGCATCACCCGGCCCACATCACGCAGCACGGCGCGCGCCTGCAGCGTGCCGAAGGTGATGATCTGCGCCACGCGGTCCGCGCCGTACTTGTTCTTGACGTACTCGATCACTTCGCCGCGGCGTTCCTGGCAGAAGTCGATGTCGAAGTCCGGCATCGAGACGCGCTCGGGATTGAGGAAGCGCTCGAACAGAAGACCGAAGCGCAGCGGATCGAGATCGGTGATGGTGAGCGACCACGCCACCAGCGAGCCCGCGCCCGAGCCGCGCCCGGGCCCTACCGGGATGCCCTGAGCCTTCGCCCACTTGATGAAGTCCGCGACGATCAGGAAGTAGCCGGAAAACCCCATCTGCTGGATGACGCCGATTTCGAACGCGAGCCGTTCGCGGTACGCTGCTTCCGTCGCCGACATCCGCGCAGGTCCCAGCGCCTCGAGCCGCAAGCGAAGACCCTCTTCCGCCTGGGCCGCCAGTTCCGCTTTCTCATCGGTCCCGAAGCGCGGGAGCATCGGCTTCTGCGTGCGCACGCGGAACGCCGTCCGCCGCGCGATCTCCACGGTGTTGTCGATCGCTTCCGGCAGGTCGGCGAACAGCGCCCGCATCTCCGCTTCGGACTTGAAGTAGTGCTCGGCGCTGGTGCGCGGGCGGTCGGTCTCGCCGAGGTAGCTCGAGGCGGCGATGCACGACAGCGCGTCGTGGGCGGCGTGATCGCCGCGCTGGCGGAAGCGTACGTCGTTGGTGGCGACCAGCGGCAGGCCCATGGTGTAGGCGAGATCGACGAGAACTTCCTCCGCCTCCGCCTCTCCCGGGTCGCCGTGGCGCTGCAGCTCCACGTACAGCCGGTTGTCGAACGCGCGCGCGAGATCGTCGAGCAGCGCACGCGCCTGCGCCTTCTTGTGGGCCGCCGCGAGCGCCGCCACGGGCCCGAGGGCTGCCCCGGTGAGCGCGATGAGCCCTGCGCTGTGGTCGAGAACCAGCGACAGCGGCACATGGGGCTCGGCGTTGGCAGGCGCATCCAGATACGCCGCCGTGGAGAGACGCATGAGGTTGGCGTAGCCTGCCTCGTCCTGCGCCAGCAGCGCCAGCACGCCGTCCCCCCCGTCCCCGCCCCTCACGTCGAGCGTGCAGCCGACGATGGGCTGCACCCCCATCTCCGCGAGCGTCTCGGAAAACTCGAGCGCGCCGAACAGGTTGTTGGCGTCTGTAAGCGCCAGCGCCGGCTGGCCGTGCTTGACCGCGAGTTTCCCCAACGCCTTCACGTCCAGCATGCTTTGCAGGAGCGAATATGCAGACCGCGCGCGCAGATGAATGAACATAGAGCCTCCGCGGGGATCGAGCCACGATTCGCCCACCTGGCCGAACGTACATGTTTTGTTCTTTCGGTGGCAAGGCTTGCGGACGAGATGCGAACAGGATTGCACGCATTCCGCCGCCGCCTTTCACCGGCCAGACCCCCGGGCGCATGCCGGGCATGCCTGAACACCAGGGTCGCTGGACAACGGGGGTGCGCGCCCGCATTCAATGAACACGTTCAGCGAACAGGGGCCCATGGCGACTCAACGGGACGCGCAGAAACAACGCACCCGGGACCGCATCCTGGCGGCCGCCCGCAAGCTGTTCGCCGACCCCGGATATGAGGCCACCACCCTGCGCCGGATCGCGCAGGAGGCGAAAGTAGCCCTCGGCAGCGTTTTCACCACGTTCGAGGGCAAGGAGGACATCCTGCTCGCCATTGCTGCCGAGAAGTATGACGAACTGGCCGATCACCTGGCGGGAGAACTGGCCGCGGTGGAAGGCCCCGCGCGGGACAGGCTCAAGCGCGCGTTCGCCGCCGCCTACGCCTTTGAACATGAGCGCCTCGCCCTCTTGATGAAGCAGTTGGGCGCCTCGTGGACCTGGAGCCACGACATGGAGGCCCGCAGCCAGGAGCGGCTGGCTCGCCCGTTCCGGTTCGTGGCCGCCCTCTGCCACGAGGCGCACGGCGCGGGCGAAGTCCGTCACGGCATCGATCTCGACATGCTGGCCGATGTCCTGCTCGGGCTCTACCTGCGCAATTTCCGCCACGCCTGGTTCAGCCGCCTGCCGCCCGACGCCACCGCCGCGCTCGCGGCGCGCCAGATCGATCTGCTGTTCGACGGGGCGGGCGCGCGGTGAGCCGCAGGGCCCGGCCGCCCGGCGCCGCGTGCAAATTCCCGCTCGCCTGACACGTTTCTGCGCTAGAAAGCCTCTGCCGGAAGGCGGACTGTCGGGGCGGGGCCCCTGCCTGGGCCGCTCGCGGAGTAGCGTCGCGCAGGGTCCGGGGCCTGCCGACGAGCCAAGGGGATTTGCGCCATGACCTTCCATCGCTGGTTCGCCGGCTTCTTTCTCCTGATCCTCATGGTCATCGCGCTGTTCGTGAACTCGCTGCTGTTCAGCGCGCGTTCCTTCCAGGACAACCTCGCCCACATCGCCCCCGACACGGGCGGCGTCATCCGTCTGGCCGATCTCGAGCAGGTCGAGACCACCGTGTCGATGCTCAAGAACCAGACGGCCCCGCAGCGCGGCGAACTCGCCCAGCTGGAATTGCGGGTCGCCGCCGTGAAGAAGGACGTGGAGACCGCCCGCGACACCATCCTCGCCATCGAGGCGCGCATGCGGGCCCGCACCGCAGAGCTTGAAGCCGCCGCCGGCCTCACTCCGGGCGCCGGCGGAGGCGCCTTCGACGCCGCTGACGTGTCCCAGCGGCTGGACCGCGTCGCCGCCGTCCGCACCCTTGAGGCCGGCGCCCGTGAGGCGGTGATCGCCGTGCGGGCCGAACTGGCCAAACTGCCCGACCTCGAAGTGGCGCTCAGCGCCCACGAGACGGATCTGGCGGACCTCGAGGCTGAGCGCGCCCGCGCCAGCGAATTCGTCTCCACCAGCGAACGCACGATCCTTGGTCTGCAGGGCCAGTTCGGCGGCGACTTCACCCGCGTGCGCAACGAAGCGCAGGCGCTCGTGGCGTCCACGCCCTTCGGCCTTGGCCCGAGAATCGTGGAGATGCACCCCACGTTCCTGTCGACCATGCTGGTGCTGATCATGGGCGCGCTTGGCGCGCTGCTCTACCTGTTTCCCGCGTACCTGAACCGCGCCAACCGCATCTTCTTCGCCGACATCGTGGTGCGCCTGGTGTTCGGCATGGTGGTGGCGCTCGCGTTCTATATCGTCGCCAATGCCTCGCTGGCGGGCTTCGCCTTTGTGCCGGGCGGCGAGACGGGATCAACGGGCGCGAGCCTCAATCCGTTCACGGTGTCGCTGATCGGGATTACAGCGGGCATCATGGCCGACGATATCGCCGCCTGGATTCTCAAGCGCGGCCGCGAACTCATCGGCGGCGGCGTGCCCATGGCAGCACCTCGCGTGGCGCCGCCGCCCGAGGTGAACGAACCAATGGGTGTGAATCCGAACGCCGGCGCCGCCGAACCTTACGCCAGCGCCGCCCGAGATGCGCGCGCCGCGGTGCAACCGGGCGCGCCCGCGGGCGACAGTCCGCCGCGCGGCGGCGTCGTGGGCTGAGGCGTCACGCCTTCGGCGTCTCCACGACCCTGATGCCGAGTTCGCGCAGCTGCTTGGGCGTGACTTCGCCCGGCGCGTTCATCATCAGGTCCTGCGCCTGCTGGTTCAGCGGGAAGACGATCACGTCGCGGATCGTGTCCACGCCCGCCAGCAGCATCACGATGCGGTCGATTCCGGGCGCGGAGCCCCCGTGCGGCGGCGCGCCGTAGCGGAACGCGTTCAGCATGCCGCCAAACTTCTCCTCCACCACCTCGGGGCCATAGCCCGCGATCTCGAACGCCTTCAGCATGATCTCCGGCTTGTGGTTGCGGATCGCGCCCGAACTGAGTTCCACGCCGTTGCAGACGATGTCGTACTGGAACGCGGTCATCGCGAGGATCTCGTCCCTGTCGCGCGCAGCATCGAGCTTCAGGAACGCCTCGTGGTCGTAGTTCGGCATGGAGAACGGGTTGTGCGAGAAGTCGATCCGCCTCTCCTCCTCGCTCCACTCGTACATCGGGAAATCGACGATCCAGCAGAACGCGAACTGGTCCTTGTCGGCGAGGCCAAGATCGTCGGCCACCTTGTTCCGCGCCAGCCCCGCAAACTTGTAGAACTTGTCCGGATCGCCGGCGACGAAGAACGCGGCGTCGCCGGCCTTGAGGCCAAGCTGCGCGCGGATCGCTTCCGCCTTCTCGACGCCAATGTTTTTTGCGATGGGGCCTGCGCCCCCCTCTTCCCCGTCGCGCCAGAAGATGTAGCCAAGCCCCGGCTGGCCTTCGCTTTGCGCCCACGTGTTCATCTTGTCGCAGAACGCGCGATTGCCGCCGCCCGGCGCAGGCACGGCCCACACCGCCCCCTTCGGGCCTTCCAGGATGCGCGCAAAGACGCCGAAGCCGCCGCCTTTGAAGTGCGCCGAAACGTCCTGCAGGATCAGCGGATTGCGCAGGTCCGGCTTGTCGGAGCCGTACTT
>JAIYAO010000016.1 GCA_027488965.1 Alphaproteobacteria bacterium | reverse complement strand
GTGGCGCGCGTGGCGGCGCATATCGTCAAGCGCGTGACGCGGTCGCGGGTGGTGGTGGTTTTCGTTCTGCGGGAACTTTGCACGGATGCCGCGCTCGTGGCCGCCACGAGTCACGATTCTTCGTGAGTTGGACCGCCGGCGCCCTCGCCGGCATGCGGTGGCCCCGCCTGTGAGACCTGGCCGGCGAGGGCGCCGGCGGTCCTGTTTCGACAGTCGTGACCACCGGTGACTCTTGCGATTCACCGGGCGCCGCCGCGCGCCTAGACGAAACTGTCCGGCACCGGGAAGCGCGCACAGAGGCTGGCCACGCCTTCCGCCGCCTTCGCCAGCTTCGCAGGATCGGCGTCGGCCTCCAGCACGTCGGCGATGAGGTTGGTCACCTCCGCCGTCTCGGCTTCCTTGAAACCGCGGGTGGTGGTGGCGGGCGTACCGAGGCGCAGGCCGGAAGGATTGAACGGTTTGCGCGGATCGTGGGGCACGGTGTTGTAGTTGCAGATGATGCCGACCTCCTCGAGATCGACCGCCAGCTTCTTCGGCAGCCGGCCCGTGCGGTCGCGGAAATCGACGACCACGAGGTGCTTGTCGGTGCCGCCCGTGGCCAGCACGAAGCCGCGCGCCTGCAGCGTCTCCGCCATCACCTGCGCATTCTTGATCACCTGCGCGGCGTAACTCTTGAAGGCAGGCGTCAGCGCTTCTTCCAAGGCGCAGGCGAGCGCGAAGATGTGGTGGTCGAACGGGCCGCCCTGCAGGCCGGGGAAAATGGCGCGGTCGATCTGGTCGCCCAGCGCCTTGCGGCAGATGATGACGGAGGCGCGCGGGCCGCGCAGCGTCTTCTGCGTGGAGAACGTCACCACGTCGGCGTGCGGGAACGGATCGGGGAAGGCCTTGCCGATCATCAGCCCCGCCTCGTGCGCCACGTCGGCCATGTAGTAGGCGCCGACGCTGTCGGCGATTTCCTTCATCCGCTTGTGGTCGATCTTGCGGGGATAGGCGGTGCCGCCGGTGATCAGCAGGTTGGGCCGGAACGCCAGCGCCTCCTCGGCGAGCCGGTCGTAGTTGATGAGGTGGGTCGTCTCGTGGACGCGGTAGAGCTGGGTCTCGAAGATCCGGCTGCCGATGGTGACGCCGCGGCGGTCGTCCATGTCCCAGCCGTGGCTCAAGTGGCCACCGTCATAGAGGTAAAGCCCCATGATCTTCTGGCCCGGCTTCAACAGGCCGTTCTCGACGCAGAAGTTGGCTACGCCCGCCGACAGCGCCTTGGGGTTCACGTGCCACTCGTCCGCCGAAAGGCCGAAGCCCTGGCGCACCAGATCGTGGACGTACTCCTCCAGGTCGTCGACGACGGCGTTGCCCTGATAGTAGCGCTTGCGCGGCTCGCCCTCGGAGTATTTGTTGGTGAACACGCTGCCGATGGCGCCCATCACCCGTTTCGAGACATGGTTCTCCGACGCGATGAAGCAGAGCGAGGCCTGCTGGCGGCGTGTTTCGGCGGCGAGCAGCGCGTCGGTGCGGGATGTGTCCATCTGGGTCAACTTTCGCGGGCAGGGAGAAGCGCCGTTCAAGCGTCGCCTGACGCGGTTGGCAAGGCCCCACTTGTCGCGGGCCCGGAATATGCATGGGGCTCCACCATGATGAAGATCAACCGCCGCCTCTTCGCCGCCGGCGCCGCCTCCGTCGCGGCCACGCTCGCCGGTCCCGCCGCCGCCGCCCGCCGCCGGCCGCAGCTGCCCGACGCCATCGCCGCCATGCGCCGGGCGACGCGCTTCATGACCGACAAGGTCGCCGTCCGCGGCGGGTACGTCTGGACCTACCTGCCCGATTTCTCCCGCCGCTGGGGCGAACTGGAGGCCAAGCCCACGATGGTCTGGGTCCAGCCGCCCGGCACCGCTACCATGGGCCACGCCTTCCTCGACGCCTACAACGCCACCGGCGAGGAGATGTACTGGCGCGCCGCCGAGGCCGCCGCCGACGCGCTGGCCGCCGGCCAGCACCCGTCCGGGGGCTGGAACTACATGATCGATTTCGCCGGCGACGCCTCTCTCGCCGGCTGGTACGACACTGTCGGCCGCAACGCCTGGCGGCTGGAGGAATTCCAGCACAACCACGGCAACGCCACCTTCGACGACGCCGGCACCGCCGAAGCGGCGACGCTGATGCTGCGCATGGTGGCCTCCAAGCGGGGCGACAAGTTCCGCCCCGCGCTCGACCGCGCGATCAAGTTCGTCGTCGATGCGCAGTACCCGATGGGCGGCTGGCCGCAGCGCTTCCCGCTGGCGCAGCCCGCCGATTACACCGCCCACATCACTTTCAACGACGACGTGGCCGGCGAGAACATCAAGTTCCTCGTCCTCTGCTACCGCGCCCTCGGCGACGAAGCATTGCGCCCCGTTCTCGACCGCGCCATGCGCGCCTTCGTGGTCACCCAACAGCCCGCGCCGCAGGCCGGCTGGGGCCTGCAGCACAATCTCGCCGACCTGACGCCCGCTGCAGGCCGCACGTACGAGCCGGTGGCGCTCTCCACCCACACGACGGCCCAGAACGTCGCCCAGCTCATGAACTTCTACGAGATGACCGGCGATGTAAGCTACATCGCGCGCGTGCCGGAGGCGCTAGCCTGGCTCGCCGCCGTGGCGCTGCCCGCAGACGGCGTGAAGGACGGCCGCACGCACCCGACGTTCATCGAGATCGGCTCCAACAAGCCGCTCTACGTGCACCGCTTCGGATCCAACGTCGTGAACGGCGCGTACTTCGTGAACAACGATCCCGCGGGCGTCATCGCGCACTACAGCCAGACGCGCGCCATCGATCTCGCCGGGCTTACCGCCCGCTATGAGGCGCTGAAGGGCAAGACGCCGGCCGAGGCCACCGTCGACAGCCCGGTCTGGCCCAACAGCGAGATCCCGCGCTTCTTCACGCTTACGCCCATCGAGCTGCGCGGCCTGAAGAAGAACCGCGGCCTCGATCCCGCCGCCATGCCGAGCGAGGCGCGCGTGCGCGAGATCGTGGCCAGCCTGAACGCCGACGGCTACTGGCCCTCGCCGCTCAACGAGACCAGCCGCCCCTACACCGGCCCCGGCGGCGCCACGGCGGCGCCTGGAGACTTCTCACAGACGCTGGCGGGCGACGCCTCCGACACCTCCCCGTTCCGGACGAACACGCCGATGGTGGGCATCTCTGCGGCGACCTTCGTGCGCAATCTCGCAGTGCTGATCCAGTACGTCGAAAACGGCGAAGGCACTGTACAGCGGCGCTGGTTCGACTAGAACGCCGCTTCGGAGGGTGTCCGATGCGTCGCATTCTGGTGATGATCAAATGCCGTCTCGGCGCCGCCTACACCGTGGCGGGCGAGATCGCCGATACGGTGGAGCAGGCGGGCTTCGTCTATTCCATCTCGGGACAGTACGACCTCATCGCGCAGTTCAATCTCGACGCGCACGAGGATATCGGGCGCTTCGTGAACGAGCGCGTGCACGCCATCGACGGCATCGTCGACACAAACACGGTGATCTGCTTCAACGCCTTCTCGAAAGACAAGGGCATCGCCGGCGAGGCCTAGGCGGAACGCCTAAGCGGCGAGCATCGACTCCACCATCGCGCCCCTTGAATCGCAAAGCAGATCGATCACATCGAAATGGTGGCGCGCAGGCGCTGCGTGCACCGTTGTCGCGGGCCACGCCTGCTTGATCAGCGCCGTCTGGCGCAGGAACTCGGGGCGCTCCGCGGCGCCGACCCAGGCGACCACGTCCACATCCCGCGGCGGCGCCTGCAGCGCGGGGCTTTCGGCAGCGGCTTCCGACGCATCGAGCCGCAGCGTGGCGTTCATCGTCGTGTGCAGGAGCGGCTGCAGGTCGAAGAGACCGCTGATTGGCGCCACGCGCCGGACGCGCGCACGCACCGCCGGCGGCAACGGCGCATCGCTGCACGCCATCCGCGCCGCAAGGTGCCCGCCCGCAGAATGCCCCGCGATCACGATGGGCCCGTCCACCAGCCGCGCCGCGGCGGCGATCGCGCGGCCGGCCGCGCGGGTGATCTCGCCGATGCGCGCCTGCGGGCATAGCGGATACGACGGCAGCGCAGCAGCCCAGCCCCTTCCGCACGCGCCCCCCGCGAGGTGCGACCAATCGGACTTGTCGAACGCACGCCAGTAGCCGCCATGGAAAAACACGAACAGGCCGCGCGGCGCATCCGCCGGCGCAAACAGATCGTAAACTTGGCGCGGGTCCGAACCGTACGCGATGTCGAGGCGCCCGTTCGCCCGCGCGCGGAACGCCGCGGCGTCGCGGGCCCACTGCGCGGGAAACGCGTCCGCGCCGGCGATGTAGGCGCCGTTGGTGAAGGCGTCGTCCCAATCGGTTTCCATGGAGGCAGTATGACCTTGAATCGCGCCCGCGCGAACCGCAGTGTGCGCCCATGACGCCCGACGCCATCGCCGCCCTCGACCGCGCCGACCCCCTCGCTAGCAAGCGCGCCGCGTTCGATCTGCCCGAGGGCGTGATCTACCTCGACGGCAACTCGCTGGGGGCATTGCCGCGCCACGTGCCCGCGCGCGTGGCCGATGTGGTGAGCGCGCAATGGGGCGAGCGCCTCATCCGCGGCTGGAACGACTGTGGCTGGATCGACCTGCCCGCCCGCGTGGGCGATCGCATCGCGCGGCTGATCGGGGCGCCGCAGGGCGCGGTGATCGCGGCGGATTCCACGTCGCTCAATGTGATGAAGGCGCTGTGCGCGGCGCTCGAGATGCGCCCCGCGCGCCACGTCATCCTCTCCGACACAGGCAACTTCCCCACCGACCTGTACGTGGCGCAGGGCGTGGCCGCGCGCTATGGCGCAATGTTGCGGACGGTGGCGCCGGAGGCTGTCGACGACGCGATCGGCGACGACGTCGCCGTGCTGATGCTCACGGAGATCGACTACCGCAACGGCCGCAAGCACGACATGGCGGCGCTGACGGCGAAGGCGCATGAGCACGGCGCATTGACGCTGTGGGACCTCGCCCACTCCGCCGGGGCCTTCCCCGTGGATGTCACGGGCGCCGGCGCGGATTTCGCCGTCGGCTGCGGCTACAAGTATTTGAACGGCGGCCCCGGCGCGCCGGCCTTCATCTACGTGGCGCCCGCACACCAGAACGCCATCGCGCCCGCGCACGCAGGTTGGATGGGCCATGCGGCGCCGTTCGCCTTCGAGCATGATTATCGCCCGGCCGACGGCATCCTGCGCATGACCGTGGGCACGCCGTCGATCATCGGGCTCGCCGCGCTTGATGCAGCGCTCGATGTGTGGGACGGCGTGGACCTGCGCCGCGTGGCGGAAAAATCCGCAGCCCTGGGGGATCTCTTCATCGCAGCGGTCGAACGATCCTGCCCCGAACTGCGCCTCGCCAGCCCGCGCGATGCGCGCGCGCGCGGCAGCCAGGTCTCGTTCCACTGTGCGGACGGCTACGCCGTGATGCAGGCGCTCATCGCGCACGGCGTCATCGGCGATTTCCGCGCGCCCGATCTCATGCGCTTCGGGTTCACACCGCTGTACACGCGCTATGCGGGCGTGGCCGAAGCCGCCGATCGTCTCGCCACGGTGCTGCGCGACGGCGTGTGGAAGCTGCCGCAATTCCAGGTGAAGGCGAAGGTCACATGATCCGTGGATTGCTGCTTGTCATCGCCCTGGCGGCCGCCTGCGCGCCGGGCCCCGTGACGGGTCCGGCGGGGACCGCTGCGCCTGCACTGATGAAATGGAGCGACCTGAAGGGCCGCCCGTTGCCGGCGCCGACGCACACCATCCGCTATGGCGACGATCCCTTGCAGGTGGTGGACCTGTGGCTGCCTGCGGGACGGGGGCCCCATCCCGTGGTCGTCATGGTGCACGGCGGGTGCTGGCGCACCGACATCGCCGACCGCACGCTGATGAACTACGCCGCCGAGGACCTGCGCCGCCACGGCCTCGCCGTCTGGAACATCGAGTATCGCGGCGTCGATCGCGCGGGTGGCGGGTATCCCGGCACGTTTGCCGATGCGGCGGCGGCCGTCGATGCGTTGCCGGGCGCTGCGGCGCAGTACAACCTGAAGACCGACAAGGTCGCCGCCATCGGCCATTCCGCAGGCGGCCACCTCGCGTTGTGGCTTGCGACGCGCGGCAGGCTGCCCGCGACGAGCCCGCTGCACAGCGCTGCGCCGACGAAGATCCACACCGTCGTCAGCATCGGCGGCCTGCCGGACCTTGCAGTGAACGCCACGGCGGGCGAGGCCGCGTGCGGCGCCGACATCGCCATCGCCGGCGCTGCCACGCCCGCGCGCCCCGACATCTTCGCCGACACCTCCCCCGCCGCGCTGCTGCCCTCGGGCGCGCGCCAGTTCATCGTGCACGGCGCGCAGGACAGGATCGCCCCGCCGTGGCTGGGCAAGGCGTATGCGGAAAAGGCTGTGGCTTCCGGCGATTCCGCCACCTACATCGAGCTGCCCGACACCGGCCACGTGGAGCTTGTCTCGCCCGGCACGACGGCGTGGGCTGCAGAACGCAAACTGCTGCGGGACGCGCTGCGCTAACGCGCCAGCAACGCCTCGACTTCCGCGCGCGACGGCAGAGACGATTGCGCACCGGCCTTGGTCACCGCACACGCACCGGCTGCGCAGGCGAAACGCAGCGCCGCTTCCGGCGTCATGCCTTCGAGCAGACCAACGACCAGCGCGGCCACGAACGTGTCGCCCGCGCCCGTGGTGTCGACCACATCGACCGGCGGCGCCGTCGCCTGCGCGATCTCCGCGCCGCCCCGCAGGAGCTTGGCGCCCTGCCCGCCCAGCGTCAGCGCCACGAGGCCGGGGACCGTACGCAACGCCTCGCCGTAGAACGCCGCCTCCGTTTCGTTGACCACGATGAGATCGGCGCGCGCGAGAAGCGATGCATCCACCGGCGCCGCCGGCGCGAGGTTCACGCAGAAGAAGCCGCCCGTCAGGGCAGCGGCGCGGGCGACGGTGGGCGGCCGCACTTCAAGCTGGCAGACGACCGCGTCGGCCGGCGGCAACACGAGAAGCTCTGGCGCAAACGTGGCGTTGGCGCCCGGCGCCACGGTGATCTGGTTCTCGCCGTGCGGATCGACACAGATGAGCGCCACGCCCGTGGCCGCCGTCGCGTCCACCGCGATGCCTGCGAGATCGACCCCGCCGGCGCGCAGCAACGCGAGCGCCTCCTCCGCCAGCGCGTCGCGCCCGACTCGCGCCACCAGCGCCACCTCCACCCCGAGGCGGCGCGCCGCCAGCGCCTGGTTCGCGCCCTTGCCGCCGGGGTGGCGGGAGAACACCGCGCCCGTCACGGTCTCGCCCGCCTTCGGCAACGGCGCGCCGGAAGCGACGAGATCGAGATTGACCGATCCCACGACGACGATGCGCGGCGGGGCCGTCACGGCGCCATCCGTGCGTTCAGCAACGAAAAGACGCCCTCGGCGTCCGCATCCGTCACCCAGCGCACGCCCGTCTCGGCAGCCGTCACGTGGAAATCCACCGCGGTGTGGCCCAGCGTGATCGGCGAGGACATCTCCACCGCGATGCGGGCGGGGCGCGCGGTGAACAGGTGCGGCGCGAGCAGCCAGGCGATGGTGGCGGGATCGTGCAACGGCGCGCCTTCGCCCTGTCCCCAGGCGCGGGTGACCTCGCTGGAGAAATCCAGCAGGTTCGCCGCCGCCGCCGCGCGCGCGCCGCCGAGGCCGGCGAGCGCCGCCGTACGCGGCGCCGTGGCGCGGATCTGATGCGTGACGTCGAGCCCCAGCACGGTGACTGCGGGCGCCATGGTCAGCACCACGTGCGCGGCGTGCGGATCGGCAAAGATGTTGTACTCCGCTGACGCCGTGACGTTGCCGCCCTCGCTGCGCGCGCCGCCCATGACAACGACTTCGGCGATGTTGTCGGCGATGCCCGGCGCCAACAGCAACGCCAGCGCCACGTTGGTGCAGGGGCCGGTGATCACCAGCGTCACGGGCTGCACAGCTTCGCTGACGATCCGCACGATGGCGTTGACCGCATGCTCCGTCTCCGGTCCCCGCGCGGGTGCATCGAAGGCCAGTGCGCCGAGGCCTGACTCGCCGTGGAAGTGTTCGGCCTCAATGGGCGCGCGCACCATGGGCCGCGTGCAGCCGGCGAACACCGGCACGTCCTCGCGGCCGGCGAGTGCGCGGATCACGCACGCGTTGCGCGCGGTGAGCCCCGCGCTGACATTGCCCGCCACGGTGGTGACGGCGCGGATGTCGAGCGCATCGGGCGCGGCGAAGGCGAGCAGGAGGGCGACGGCGTCGTCCACGCCGGGGTCGCAGTCGATGAGGATGGGGCGTGCGGGCATGGCCCCTTTTCGCGCTGTTGGCGCCGCTGCGGCAAGGGGCGCGCCGCGGATTTCGCGACGCGCCCGCCCGCCGGCGTTCAGACGCGTTCGATGATGATGGCCGGGGCCATGCCGCCCGCCGCGCACATGGTGACGAGGCCGCGCTTCAGGTCGCGGCGCTCCAGTTCGTCGAGGATCGTGCCGATCAGGATGGAGCCCGTGGCGCCGATGGGGTGACCCAGAGCCATGGCGCCGCCGTTGACGTTGACCTTCTCGCGGTCGAGCTTGAGATCGCGGATGAACTTCTCCGCCACCACGGCGAATGCCTCGTTGATTTCCCAGAGGTCGATGTCGTCGACCGTGAGGCCCGCCTTCTCCAGCACCTTGCGCGCCGCCGGCACCGGGGCGTTGAGCATCAGCGTGGGGCTGTCGCCGATGTTGGCCGTGGCCACGACGCGGGCGCGGGGCTTCAGGCCGTTCTTCTTTGCGTAGGACGGCGAGGCCAGCAGCACGGCGGCGGCGCCATCGACCACGCCGGAGGAATTGCCGGCGTGGTGCACGTGGTTGATCTGCAGGTCGGGATACACCTGGCGGATCAGGCCGCCGTAGGTGGTGCCCTTGTCGTCGAGCGGAATTTCCGCCAGCGCCGCGAACGAAGCCTTCAGCGCGGCGAGGCCTTCGCGCGTGGTCTGGGGCCGCGGGAACTCTTCCTTGTCGAGCGCCAGCGTGCCGTCTTCGCGGTACACCGGCACGAGGCTCTTGCTGAAGTGGCCGCCCTTGATGGCGATGTCGGCGCGGCGCTGGCTTTCCAGTGCGAGATCGTCGGTTGCTTCGCGCGAGATGCCTTCCAGCGTGGCGATGGCGTCGGCGCAGACGCCCTGGTGCGACTGCGGATGGCGCGCGCGCAGGCGCAGGTTGCCGTTGTCCATCATGGGCGGCGCGGTGGGATCGGCGATCGACGCCGTGTAGCTCATCATCTCGGTGCCGCCGGCGATGACGAGGTCTTCCATGCCGGACATGATCTGTGCGGCGGCGAGGTTCACCGTGGTGATGCCGGAGCCGCAGAAGCGGTCAAGCGTGACGCCGCTGGCCTTCGTGTCGTAACCGGCGTCGAGCGCGGCCATGCGGCCGAGATCGGCGCCCTGCTTGCCGCGCTGCGTGCTGGTGCCCCAGATGATGTCGTCGACTTCCGCGGTCTTCAGATTGTTGCGTTCGGCGATGGCCTTCAGCACCGAAGCGGCGAGCTGCTGGGGATGCATGTCGGCGAGCGCGCCCTTGCCGACCTTGCCGATTCCTCGGGGCGTCCTGCAGGCGTCGATAATCAGGGCTTCCGTCACGTCATCCTCCTTGTCGCGCGGTGCTCGCGCTTCGTCGTTGCATAGGGCCGCGCTTCGGGCGGCGTCAAACTGCCCATGCGTCAAACCGGCTGCGCATCACGCCGGCACGGGCGGTTCCGCGTAGGACGCCATCTTGCCGAGCAGCTCGTCGGGCACGGCGATCATCTTCAGGTACGCCTCGCGCGGATACGGCATGTGCGGCTTGCTTTCATCGAACGCCGGCTGCGGCACGGGGCTGGGGCCTGCGTACGCCGCGGGCGCCTTGAAGCGCTGCGCCTCCTCTTGAGAGATGCCCGCCTTCTGCAGCACCGCCGGATCGATCCAGCGCGCGGGATCGATGGCGGCGGCGGACGTCGCCACCTCCAGCGTCATGTGATCGGGGCCCGCGAAGTAGATCGACTTGCACATGCCGTGGTCGATGGGGCCGATCACGGTGACGCCGTGGCTGCGGATGCGGTCGCGCATGGCCAGCAGCTCCGCCTCGGTATCGACGCCGAACGCCAGGTGCTGCAGCGTGCCGGCCGCGCTCGGCGCCTCGCCGCGGCCCGCATGGGTGCGGCCCAGTTCGATGGGGATCTTGTCCACCTCGGGCAGCTGCACGATCGAGAAGTAGCTGTGGTCGTTCATCCGCAGGAAGGCGTGCAAGCCGCCCGGGACGCCATGCATGTCGAACAGCGCCACCAGCGGGCAGCCCATGACCTCCGAGAAAAACGCAATGTGCTTCTTGATGTCGGCAGCCATGAAGGCGAGGTGATGAATGCCGGTGGGCTGCTGGGCCATCTCGCGCGTCTCCCGTGGCGCCCGGGCCCGATGGGCCGACGGGACGTTTTGCGCACCATAAGTCAGCTATTTGCATCGGACAAACCGGCCCCTCCTGTCTGCCATTGACAGCCGTTGCGCCAATCGCGCTAGGCAGGCGCTATGATGATGTTCACCGACCTCCTGAAAAGCGTGACCGAGGACGGTCCCCATTGGTCCGCCACGGCGACGCCCGACTGGCGCCAGGGCCGGACGCTGTACGGGGGCGCGTCGGCGGCGCTGTGCCTGGAAGCCTGCCTGCGGGCCGGCGGGCCGCTGCCCCCGCTGCGGTCCGCACAGGTCAGCTTCATCGGGCCAGCGGCGGAGGCGCTGACGCTGCATCCCACGGTCCTGCGCCGCGGCAAGTCCGCGACGTTCATGGGCTGCGACCTCATGAGCGACGGCCAGATCGCCACCCGCGCCGTGTTCTGCTTCGGCGAGGCGCGGCCATCCGCCTACGCCCGCACCGCGCCGCGGGGGCCGGAAGCGACGGCGCCCGACGCCTGCGGCCCGTTCTTCCATGCCGAGCGCCGTCCCACGTTCGCGCAGCATTTCGAAGCGCGCCTGGTGGCGGGCGGTGCGATACTGTCCGGCTCTGCCGAGCCTGACATGCTGCTCTGGGCGCGCCACCGAGATGAGACCGCCGCGGGCCCGGTGGCGCTGCTGGCGCTCGCCGACGTGCCGCCGCCGGCCGCCTACGCCATCTTCACCGAGCCGATGATGATCAGCACCATGACCTGGATGATCGACGTGCTCGACACCGCGGCCATGGCCTCAGGCGGATGGAAGCTGTTGCACTGCCGCGCCGAGACGGTGGCGGAAGGCTATTCAGCGCAGGCCATGACCATCTGGAACGCCGACGGCGCGCCCGTCCTTGCAGGCCGCCAGAGCATCGCCGTCTTCGGCTGACCGGTCACGGCGCCGGCACGGACAGCACGACCGCATCGGCCTTGCCGCCTTCGCTGAAACCGCCCGTGCCAAGGATGATTGCGCGGCGCGCGGCCCCCTCGCCGACAAGCCCCACCGCCGTGCTGCCGAGGATGCGCGGATCATCCGTCAGCGTCGCCACGGCGCCATCGGGCGCCACGAGCACGATGCGATCTCCATGGGTGGCCACGATGAAGCCGCCTTCGGGCAACACCGCGAAATCGTCGGTCCCCGGCAGGTCGCCCACGATCTTCGTGAGCGTTCCCGCGGGCTTGCCGTCGGCGCCGATGGCGAGGCTGTAGAGGGCGGTCTTCGCGGAGCTGGAGACGATGAGCGCGCCGTCGCGCAGCTTGAGGCCATTGGCGCCGGGTCGAAATGCCGGCGTCTCTTGCGGCGCAAGCTCCGGATCGGCGTACCAGACGTCCAGCGCGCGGCTGTCGGGATCGAACCTGAGGATCTGGGCCTTCACGCTGTCGGCGATCAGCACGCCGCCATCGGGCAGCGCCACCATGCCGTTGAGAAAACCAGCCCGCGAGGCCGTCACAGCGGCGCCCGTCACATTCCCGTTGGCGTCCAGCGTCACCAGCACGCCGGACCCGATGAAGCCGGGACCTGCCGTGAACGGCGTGGCGTGCGCGGCGACGAGGTAGCCGTCGTCGAGCGGAATGATGCTGACCGGGTGCACGTCAAGCGCAGCAAAGGTGCGCGCCGGGCCGCCCGGCGGGAGCAGCTCCACGGCCATGCCGGTGTAGTTGGTGAACAGCACGCCGCCATCGGGGCGCGCCGTGAGATTTTCGAGGAATGCGGGCCCCGCATAGCTGGCGAGCGCTTGTGCCGCGGGCGCGACGGGGGCCGCCGGCCCAGCCGGAGGTTGCGGGCCGCAGCCCGCCGCGAGCGCCGCCAGCGCCAGACCGAACAAACACCGCATGGGACCTCCCCTTCGATGGCGCTCAGGTGGGGATGGGCCCTGAAAGTCCAACCCCCGGGCAACGACGACGGGCTTGCAGAGCCGCGTGGACGCCTATATTGACATACATAGTGTCAAAAGAAGCGGCGCAGGGCTGCGGGCCTCTGCGGGGGAAACAATCCGATGAAAGTGTTCCGCACACCGGACGACCGCTTCACGGACCTCCCCGGCTTTCCCTTCGCACCGCACTACGCCACCGTGCGCGACGCCGACGGGACCGAACTGCGAATCCATTACGTGGACGAGGGGCCGCCCGACGCCGATCCCATCGTGCTGATGCATGGCAACCCGACGTGGGCGTACCTCTACCGCAGGATGATCCCGCCGCTGGTGGCCGCGGGCCGGCGCGTGATCGCCGTCGACCTCGTGGGCTGCGGCCGCTCCGACAAGCCGGCCGCCAAGGCGGACTACACGCTCGCGCGCCATTGTGACTGGATGGCGCAGTGGCTGACGGGCCTCGACCTCCGGCGCGTCACGCTGTTCTGCCAGGACTGGGGCGGCACCATCGGGCTTTATCTCGTATCGCTGCATCCGGAGCGGTTCGACCGCGTGATCGCGTCGAACACGGGCCTGCCCATCGGCGAGGGCGAGAGCGACTTCATGAAAATGTGGGTGGGCATGATGCGGGAGGCGACGGATTTTCCGTGGCCTATGCTCGAGCAGGGCATGCAGGCGAAACTGTCGCCCGGAGAGATCGCCGCCTACCGCGCGCCGTTCCCCACCAATGCGCACGAGGCAGGCATCATCAGCTTTCCGACGCTGATCGCCGTACAGCCGGACAACCCGGGCGTGCCGCTCAACAGGGAGGCATGGGCGCGGCTTGCGGCGTTCGACAAGCCCTTTCTCACGGTGTTCGGTGATCTGGACCCCGTTGCGCGCGGCTGGGACAAGCGCGCGCAGGCGCACATTCCAGGCGCCGCCGGTCAGGCGCACGCCAACATTCCCGGCGCCAGCCACTTCATCCAGGAAGACGCACCGGCTGAACTGGTCGATCACATCCTGCGCTTTGTCGACGTGACCTGAACGGGACGCGGCGCCATGGCCCTTCTCCCGCCCAGCACCAACGCAGACTATCGCGGCGCGCCCGTCTCCGCGTGGTTTCTGGCGCTGATCGCCATCACCACCATCATCCCGGGCGTCATCCACTATTTCCTGCCCGACGGCGGCGCCGGCGTGATCGGCGGCCTTGATCTGTCCACCCGCGCCGACACCATCATCGCCATTTTCGCCTGGTACGGCGCCATGCAGATTCCTTATGGCGTCGCCCTGCTGATCGTCGCACTCCGCTACCGCCCGCTTGCGCCGCTGTTCCTGCTGCTGACGGTCGTCCAGCAGGGGCTGGGCGCGTTCACCGCCTGGTTCTGGAAGGGTGCGCACAGCGGCCATCATCCGCCGGAACACTACGCCAGCGTGATTGCCACGGCGCTCGCGCTCGTGTTCCTTGTGCTCTCCCTGCGCCCGTCGCGCCCGCCGGCAAGGTGACCCGATGACCGTCTCCACCCTGGAAGTACGCCGCAAGGGCTTCGCCGAAACGCGCGTGACGACTGCGCCGACGCCGGACTTGGCCGAAGGCGACATCCTGCTATCCATCGACAAGTTTGCGATGACGGCCAACAACGTTTCCTACGCGCTCTCCGGCGACATGATCGGCTACTGGAAGTTTTTCCCCGTGGCGGAGCCGTGGGGCGTCGTGCCCGTCTGGGGGTTCGCCGATGTGATCGCCTCGCGCTGCCCGGCCATCGCCGTGGGCGAGCGCATCTGGGGCTTCCTGCCGATGGCGTCGCACGTGGTGTTGCGCCCGAACGCCATCACCGCGCGCGCGTTCGTCGATGGCGCCGACCACCGCCGCGCCCTGCCGCCCGTCTACAACGCCTACCAGCGCACATCGGGCGACAGTGCGGATCTTCAGGCGCTGGAGGACGCGCGCTGCCTGCTGTTTCCGCTGTTCTCCACGTCCTATCTCCTGTGCGACTATCTCGTCGACAACGCCTTCTTCGGCGGGCAGCAGGTGCTGGTGGGCAGCGCATCATCGAAGACAGGGTTCGGCCTGTGCAACCTGCTGTCGCGGCTTGACGGCGCGCGGCCGCGCGTCACCGGCCTCACCTCGCCGGGCAACGTGGCCTTCGTGCAGAAGCTCGGCGTGTGCGACTCCGTGGAGACCTACGACGCGATCAAGACCCTCGATGCCGCAACACCCACCGCCTTCGTGGACATGGCGGGCGATGGCGACGTGGTGGACGCCGTGCATGCGCGCTTCGGCCCGAACCTCAAGGTAAGCATCGCCGTAGGCGCCACGCACTGGAATGCGGGACGCCCCCGCCCCGCCGATGCTGCTGTGCCACACACCTTCTTCTTCGCCCCCGCCCAGATCCAGAAGCGCGAACAGGACTGGGGGCCCGGCGAAGTGATGCGGCGCGCCTCGAGCGAGGCTGCACGCATGTCCCGCGACCTGAAAGGCGTGATGGCCATCCGCCACGAACACGGCGCCACAGCGGTCGCGGAGGCGTGGGCGCGCCTCGTGGCCAACGAGACGCCGCCCGACACCGCGATTATGGCGTCGCTGACGACAAAGACATGACCGGCACAACATCGGGGTGGCCCAGCATGCCAAGGCCCGCGACAGATCGCACGCCCACGCCACGCCGGGCGACCGCGCCCGCAGCGCTGATGGCCTTCCTGCTGTGCATCGCGCCAGGCGCGCGCGCACAGACGCCGGCGCCTGCAGCGGCCACGCCGCCCAACGTGGTTGTGCTGCTCGTCGACGATGCCGCGTTCATGGACTTCGGGGCCTTCGGCGGCGAGGCGCGCACGCCGCACATCGACACACTTGCCGCCCGCGGCATGATGTTCACGCGCTACCACACCTCGCCGCTGTGCTCGCCCTCGCGCGCCATGCTACTCACGGGCGTGGACAACCACCGCAACGGCGTGGCGACCATTCCCGAGGTGCTGCCGCCCGAACAGCGCGGCAAGCCCGGCTACGGCCTGCATCTGGAGCCAGGCGTCGTCACCGTGGCGGCGCGCCTGCGCGCGAGCGGCTACCGCACATTCATGACCGGCAAGTGGCACCTCGGCGATGGCAAGGGGCAGCTGCCCGACAGCCACGGCTTCGATCGCTCCTTTGCGCTGGAGGCGTCGGGCGCCGACAACTGGCAGCACAAATCCTACATGCCCTACTACGCCAGCGCGCCGTGGTTCGAAGACGGCAAGCCCGCACGCTTTCCCGAAGGCGGATACTCCTCGCAAGTGATCGTCGATCGCATGATCGACTACATCGGCGCGGACACACAGTCTGCACAGCCCTTCTTCGCGTATCTCGCTTTCCAGGCCGTCCACATCCCCGTGCAGGCGCCGCGCGCCTTCACCGACCGATATCGGGGCGCCTTCGATGGCGGCTGGGACGTGCTGAGGGCAGAGCGCTGGAAGCGTGCGCAGGCGATGGGGCTGGCGCCGACGGACGCCGCGCCCCCGGCCATGCATGAGACCATGCGGGCATGGTCTGCGTTGTCGCCCGAAGAGCAGCGCCTGCAGGCGGCCAGCATGGAAGTCTACGCCGGCATGCTGGAGGCCATGGACCATCACATCGGCCGGCTGGTGGCGTTCCTCGAGAGCAAGGGCGCCCTCGCCAACACGGTGTTCTTCGTGACGTCCGACAACGGCCCCGAGCCCAGTGACCCGCTGAGCCAGCGCGGCTTCCGGGAGTGGATGGCGCTCAACGGCTACACCCGCGACATCGCCAATCTCGGCGAGCGCGGCAGCACCACGTGGATCGGCCCGGAATGGGCGAGCGCGGTGGCGACGCCCGGGCGCCTGTTCAAGTTCTACGCAAGCGAAGGCGGCATCCGCGTGCCGCTGATCGTGGCGGGGCCGGGCGTCGCCAGTGGTGCGCGCGCCGACGCCAACGCCTTCGTTACCGACATCACGCCCACCATCCTCGACATGACCGCCGCGGCCCCGCCGCCTGCGGGCGCCGTGAGCATGGACGGGCGCAGCCTGCGCCCCGTGCTGGCCGACGCCACGCAGGCCGTCTACGGCCCGCAGGACGCCGTGGGCGTGGAAGTGTCCGGCAATGCGGCGCTGTTCCGAGGGGACTACAAGCTGGTGCGCGTCGATCCGCCCTACGGCGACAGTGCCTGGCGCCTCTACGATATCGCGCGGGATCCGGGCGAGACGCGCGACCTGTCGGCGACGCTGCCGGATGTCTTCGCAGAGATGAAGGCGGACTACGACGCGTACGCACAGCGGACGGGCGTGCTGGAGATGCCGCCGGGCTACAAGGTGCAGCAACAGGTGGCGGCCAACACGCTGGCGCGGCAGGCGCAGCTGCACGGCGGCAAACTGGTGGCGGCAGGACTGGTGCTGCTGGCGGGCGTGGCGCTGGGCGTGTGGGCGCTGCTGCGCGGCCGGCGCAGGACGGCGGCGTGACCGAGGCGCGCCCCTATCGTCTGCACGGCCTCACGCTCTCCTACTTCACGGGCAAGCTTGAAGCCTACTTCCAGGTTAAGGGCATTGCGTTCGACTTCGTGGAGATGGATGCCGCCGGTTTCCGGCGCTGCGCGCGGGCGAGCGGCGTCGCGCAGATGCCGCAGGTGGAGACGCCCGACGGCCACTGGCTGACGGACACCACCGCCATCATCAAGCAGTTTGAATCCTCGGGCCTCACGCCTGCGCTGCGCCCGCCCGAGCCGGTGGCTGCGTTCATGAGCCTGCTGCTGGAAGACCTGTTCGACGAATGGTTCTGGCGACCGGCGCTCTACTACCGCTGGGCGTTCGACGAGGACGCGCGCCTGATGAGCGCGCAGATCGCGCGCACCATGCTGCGCGACGTACCCGGCCCGCTGTGGCTGCGCCGCCAGTTCATCCTCGCCCGGCAGCGGCGCGTCTACCTGCGCGGCGAAGGCGTGACCGCCCGCACGGCGCCGCAGGTGGAGGCGCACTACCTGCAGATTCTCGACGCGCTGGAGCCCATCTTCCGCAATCGGCCCTACCTGCTGGGCGCGCGTCCGTGCGAGGCCGACTTCGGCCTGTTCGGCTCCATGTTCCGGCACTTCTCCAGCGATCCTACGCCGGCGGCCATCATGCGCGCGCGGGCGCCGTGCGTGGCGCTCTGGGTGGCGCGTGTGTGGGCAACGCGCCCCGGTGATCTGTCGGAGGCGCCGGAGATCGCTGCCGTGCCGGCCGATCTCGCCCCGCTCCTCGCCATGGCCACGCGGGAATACCTGCCGTACCTCGCCGCCAACGCCCACGCTGTCGCCGCGCAGGCGCGCACCGTGGCCTATGCCGTGGACGGCGTCGCCTGGCGCACGCCCGCCTCCGCCTATCGCGCCCACTGTCTTGCCGAACTCCAGACCGCGTATGCGGCGCTGCGCGGGCCGGACAGGACGCGCGCGGCGGCGCTTCTGGGCGATGGGGCGGCAATTCTCGGTGCGTCCGCGGTTGTGGCCCCCTCGCCGCCGCCCGCCGGGCGAAAGCCCGCAGACCGGCACTGGTCTGCGGCGCGTTCCGCTTGACGGTGCAATGTAGTGGCACGCATTGTGCCGCTAGGTGCCTGACACCCGCGCGCATGACGCGGGACCGGGGCCTGACAGGTGAGGCAGATGCTGCGAAACATCCTTATCGGCGTCGCCGCCGCGATCGTCCTGCTGGGCGCGGCGGCGTGGTTCAACCGCGAGGCCATCGTGCTGCGGGTGCTGACCGAATCCGCGAAGGCCAAGGACATCGCGCCCAATCGCCCGGTCGACTGGATGACTGGCCCCGCAGCTGCGCCGGCCGCGAGCCCCGCACGCCCGCCCAACATCGTTTTCATCCTGGTGGACGATCTCGGCATCAACGACCTGTCCACCTTCGGCGGCGGCGTGGCCGGCGGGCGGGCGCCGACGCCGCACATCGATGCGCTGGCCAAGGGCGGCGCCATCTTCCGGCAGGCCTATTCGGGCACCGCCAGCTGCGCGCCTTCCCGCGCCATGATCATGACCGGCCGGTATCCCACCCGCACCGGATTTGAGTTCACCCCCACGCCCGACGGCATGGGCGCGATGGTGACCATGATGTCGAAGAGCCTGCGCGGGGACTCCGCCCTGCCGGCGCCGATCTTCCATCGCGATGCGGCGAAGGCGCTGCCGCCCTATGCACAGCAAGGATTGCCGGGATCGGAAGTGACGGTGGCCGAAGTGTTGCGCGGT
>JAIYAO010000027.1 GCA_027488965.1 Alphaproteobacteria bacterium | reverse complement strand
TCGACCTGCCCGCCGTCGATGCGGCCGAACGGAAACAGGTCGCCGCCGATGTTGTCGAACACCTCGACGGTGTTTCGGTTGATCGCGTAGACCTCGTTGCGCACCTTCAGCAACGCGACGACAGGGTCAGGATCGGCCTCGCTGCTGCCGTACTTCAGCGGGTTGACCGCAAACGGGTTGCCCAGCTCGGTGACGACCAGGAACTCGCCATCGGTCGTCATCCAGTAGCCGTCGACCCAGACCACGTCGACGACCGTACCGAGATCCGGGTCGGTGTTCTGCGTCAGCGTTGCCGCGACCGGGTCCCAGAAGAACAGGTTCCCGTTCGACGCGATGCCCAGCAGCTCGAACGAGTAGTCCATCGTCACGAACTTGCCGTCGTCGCCGACATCGCCCAGCACGGTCACCGCACCGGCAGAGGACACGGTCACGAGCTTGCTGCCCATCACCCGGTAGCAGGTGCCCTGCCAGTTGATGCCGCCTCGATCCACGCCCGGCCCCGTGCCGAGCGAGACGATGCCGTCCGCCGGACGCAGGAACGAATCCGAGATGCCAGAGGCAATCGGCACCGGCTGCATGTTGACCGGATAGGACACGCGCAGCCCGGGCGCCGTGTCAGCGTAGATGCCGGTCAGGATCGGGATTTGCATTATTCTGACGCCATTTCTTCTCGCATCAATCGGGCCGCGCGCTCTTCCCCGGCCTTTCTGAGAAACATTTCGACACGGCCATCATCGCCGTCGTCAACAACCTGATTCCACGGTCCAAGCGAGCCTCTTGGATCTTCCCACTTCAACGCATCCGGATTTATGTAAACGACCGGGATTGGCGTCTTTGTCCGTTTTGCCGCAGCAATGCGGTGCGATCCAGTCACCGCCTGGATCGTTCCGTTTGGTTCGACGAAAGCTAAGATTGGCCGCCCTTGCCACCCTTCAGTTTTCATGGACTCAGCGATTTTCTTTAGCTTGTCTTTGTCTCGCACTTCGTGCGGAGGCTTGATGCGCGTGATGAATTCATCAGGTTCCATGCCCCCGCTACCGCTTGCGCCCTCGGCCTTTGCCATAAAGCGCCCCGCTCCTTGGGGAACGAAAGGCAGCAATCCCAGCGCCGCCAGCCCCATGTTCGCCGCCGTGCGCTCCTCCGGCTCGGCTCGCATGCGAGCAACGTCGCTGCTAAATCCCAGCACGTCGCCGATGATGGGAATCGGCATCGTAACCCCGGCAGCAAAGTCAAGCGCGCCGCGAGCGCCCTGCGCCACTTGCGGTCGCTCAAAAGCGCCGCGCGCCCTGCTGACCTGCCGCTCCATCAGCGGATTCGATGTAGCCGCTCCAAGCCCCTCGAACCTTCGGAGCATGTCTTGATACGCTTGGCGGTCAGAGATTGGCATGGTCTACCACTTCGCCTTGTCGGCCCAGTACGCCGCGCTCATCTTGCCCTTCGCGATGTTCTCGCCGTGCCGGGCCTTGAACGACTCGCGGCGGGCCTTGTCTGCCTTGCTCTCGCCCTCGCGCTTGGGCGAGCCGGAGACGCCCTGCTGGCCGAATCGGATCGTCTTGACCTGGTCGCCCGACTTGGCGACGACCACATGCGACTTCGTCGGATGGTCAGGCGTGCGCTTCGGCTTGTTGTAGCCAGAAACGCCTGCCCGAGCCAGCCGAGAGTCCTTCGCAGCCATCAGGCCGAGACCGCCTTGATTACCGCAAACCGGATCACGATGGCCTCGGCCAAGCTGCCTGCGGTCACGTTGCGCACGTTGATCGCCGCCGAGCCTGCCGCACATTGCGCGTTCAGCGTGTACGCCCCTGCCGTGCCGCCCGACAGGTGATTCATCACGAGGATATCGCCCGCCTCGATGACGGTGTTTGTCAGCGTGAACGACACCGTCGTGGCTGCGTTCAGGTTCGCCGCGTCCATCGTGATCGAGCCGTTCGACTTGCTCAACGTCACGCCGGTCGCTTTGCTGGTGGCCTGCGTGACCGTGCCGCCAGATCCCAGCGCGTAGCCGAGCTTGCCAGCGCCCGTGATCAGTTGATTGCCGCTGTCTGCCAGCGCGTACCACGAGTTCGTTGCGAGGTAGAACCGCAGACGAAGCGCAGCACCAGCCTGCAGTCTGGGCGTCGTGCCGAACGCTGCCGTTGCACCGTTGAGCGAGATCGTGAGCGCGGTGATCTCCTGCGTCGTCGTGATCAGCACCTCGGTGCCGTCCGGCACGCCGGTATTCAGCGGCAGGGTGATCGTGCCACTGGCAAGCGTTCCAGCGGGCTGGATGATCATCCACTGCTGCTCAGATACGGGCGTCGGCACGGTGATGCTGAAGCCCGTCGTCGGCACATAGATGTTCGTCGACACGGTCGGGGCAGCGAACGACTGCTGGAAATACTGCAGCAGCGCGTTGATGCTGGCGCGGCGCGCGTCACCGTTGGCAGTGTTGTAGACCGGGATCTGGTCGCCGCTGGACAGTTGCGACAGGACGGGAAGCTGGTTGATCGTGGGCATCAGTTGTACTCCAGATTTCCGTCAGGGCCAGCCTGCACGGGGTCAGTGGGAGCGGGCATGTACGGGTCGCCATACGAGCGCCACG
>JAIYAO010000066.1 GCA_027488965.1 Alphaproteobacteria bacterium | reverse complement strand
CTCGACTGGGCGGCGAAGTGCCCCGCCGCCACGCGCGGCGCCATCGAGGTGCGGCCGTTGATGGCCATGTAGGGTCAGGGCGCGGCGCGTGCGGCCATCTCCGCGCGCGCCGCCTCGATCAGCGCGCGCGTGCCGGGGTCTCCGTGCAGGCGCGCGACGGCGGCGGCGCCCAGCGCGCGCCCGTCGGTGACATCGCTCTGCCAGTGCAGGCCGCACACCACGCGACTCTGGCCGTATTCGTAGCCGCGCTGCAGCAGCGCATCGGCCTTCGCCGGCGCGATCTCGGCCAGCAGCAGCGCCCACGCCCAGCCCAGCGCGCTGTGGCCGGACGGGTAGGCGCCGCTGGCGCGGAGGCTGTCCGTCGGCGCGATGCAGGTGGGGTGGCGGGGGTCGGCGATGAACGGCCGCGCGCGCTGCCAGCGGGCCTTGGTGGCGCCGACAGGCGGGCCGACCACGGCGATCACCTGCGCAAACAACGCCCGCGTCTGCGGATGACGGGCGGCGGTGAAGCCCGGCCCCAGCACGTCGTCGAAGGCAAGCCAGGGATCGACGGCGTCGTCGGCGGCGGCGACGGCGAGGCGCGCCGGCGTCCACGGCCCCCGCGCGATGGCGAGGTCTGCGGCCTGCTGCGGCGAGCCCGGCGCCGGCGGCCCGCCGAGCACGCCGAACCCGTCGAACGTCACCGCTGCGGGCGGCGGGGGTGCGGCGGGCGGCGCGTCGTTGACCTCGACGGACACGCATCCGCCCGACGCGAACGCCAGTGCGAGCGCGAAAAGGATTGGGCGCATGGATTTCCCCGCTTCATGAAGCTGTCCCGCGGGATAGGCCTCCTCCGGGCGCCAACGCAAGCCGCGCGCGGATTGGGTGGAGATCGACAGGAGCTGGGGCGCAAGGCGCATGGCGATGGGCGCGTCGGCGCGGCGTGAGGCCGTGCTACGTTTCGGGCGGGCCCGACAGCAACGGCATCACGTCCACGGAGTCGCATGGAAAGATCGTGCAGTGCGGGTGGCCCACGAACAGCTTCGCCGCGGCCTCATGCGATGGCGCGCGCACGACGACAAACACAGTCATTTCGTTCACGACGTCCGCCACGCCCGCCGTCGAGGCGCGCTTGGTCGGGCCGAGCGGGCCACCTTCATAGACGATGACGTCCCGGTGCGCCTCGTCCCAGGCCGCCAGTGCGGCGAGGCCGGCTTCGTCCCTGGCGCGGCGTTCCTGTTCGGACATCGCATACCAGGCCTGCCAGCGCGGCGACGCCTTGTTGCTGAGAAAGACCGCGAGATAGTGACCGTGCGTGCTCATGCCTGCGCCTCCCTGTGTACGTCCGCGCGACGGGATCATCCGTATCAGGTCAGGAGGGGCAGGTCGTTGCCGCGTACGCACAGAAAAGAAGGCCGCCCCTCGCGGAGCGGCCTTCGTGGTCCTGCGGTGCGCAGCGTGCGCCTACGCGAACAGCTTCGCCCAATTGCGCGCCTTGCGCTTTTTCCAGTGGCCGCGGTGGTAGGCGTCCGACGCGATGATCGGCGCCACGGACGAGGCTTCGGCGAACACCATCTGCTCGAAAGTGGTCGATACCTTGCCCCAGCTTGCCGCTTCCTTGAGCGTGGAAGAGGAGCAGGCCCCGTCGCGCACGTCGGCCACCGTGATCTGCACGGCGTACTTGTGCACTTCCACGTCCTCGTGGCCGAGGATCTCGGCGCACACCACCGTGTCCTGCGCGAAGTTTTTCGGGACACCGCCGCCGATCATGAAGAGGGCGGTGGTGCCGGCGGCGAGCTTCACATCCGTCAGCTCGCGGAAGTCGGCCACGGCGTCGATCGACATGTACGGCTTCTTGGCCTTCATGCGGTCCACCTGGTGCTTCACGAGGCCGAAGCCCGCGGAGCTGTCGGTGAACGCGGGGCAGAAGATCGGCACGCCCTTCTCATAGCAGGTCTGGATCAGCGATCCCTTTTTCTTGGCGTTTCCCTCGGACAGCCACTTGCCCATCTCCCAGATGAACTCGCGCGAGGAATAGGGGCGCGCCTCAAGTGCGTTGGCGATCTTGCCGGTGGTGTGATCGACGTGCTGGAGCTCGTCTTCGTCGATGTAGGTGTCGTAGATCCGGTCGATGTAGAGTTCGCGCAGGAGGTTGTCGTCCGGGATCTCCTTTGCCTGGTAATGGCGGAAGCCCAGCGCCTCAAGGAAGTCCATGTCGACGATCGAGGCGCCGGTCGCCACGATGCAGTCGATCATGTTGTTCTCCACCATGTCGCGCCACACGTGCATGCAGCCGCCGGCGGAGGTGGAGCCAGCGAGCGTGAGCCAGGTGGAGCACTCCTTGTCGGCGAGCGCCATGTTGAAGATTTCCGCCGCCCGCGCCGCATCGCGGGAGGAGAAGCTCATCTTGCGCCACGCCTCGATGATGGTGCGCCCGTCGAAGCTGGCGATATCGATGTGCTCCACCGGGGTGGAAAGCAGTTCAGCCTTGCGGTTGTCGCGCTTCTTCGGCTTCGGGGCGGATTTGGTCTTGGCCATCTTGTGGCTCCTCGTCGCGTGCGGCGGCGTCGGCTGGGGGCCAATCGCGCGGACGCTCCGCCTACGCGCGATCGCGCGTGCAAATACGGCAACGCGCGGGGAATGCAAGCGTCTGGAGGTTTCGTGACTTGATGGCCGCGCGCGCGGGCCCGATCATTGCGACCATGGAACCGCCCCCGGGGCTGTGGAAGGAGTGAGCATGGCAGGGACAGATCAGCAGGCCGCGGGCGCGCCCGCGCGCCAACGGGGCTTCCTGGGCTTCGTGGAGCGCGTCGGCAACCTGCTGCCGGACCCGATCATGATCTTCGTCTGGCTGATCGCCCTGCTGATGGTCCTGTCGGCGGTGGGGGCCCAGCAGGGCTGGTCGGCGTCGCTCGCCTACTCGGGCGACAAGCCGCCCCAGTACGCCACCCTGGAGGCCGGCGTGCTGAGCTACCGCGCGGAATCCCTCTTCTCCGCGGAGAACGTCCAGCGCCTGTTCACCGAAATGCCGCGCACACTGACGGGCTTCGCGCCGCTGGGGGTCGTGCTGCTGGTGATGTTCGGGGCGGGCGTGGCGGAGCGCGTGGGCCTATTCAGCGCGCTGATCCGGTCAAGCCTGCGCAATGCGCCCCGCGCGGTGCTGACGCCGCTGGTCTGCGTGATCGGCATGACCTCGCACCACGCCTCGGACGCTGCCTACGTGGTGTTCATCCCGCTGGCGGCGATGCTGTACGCGGCCGTCGGGCGGCACCCGCTGGTGGGCCTTGCGGCGGCGTTCGCGGCGGTCTCGGGCGGCTATGCCGGCAACATCACGCCCGGCCAGATCGACGTGCTGCTGTTCGGCTTCACGCAGGAAGCCGCGCGCATCATCGATCCCGCCTGGACCATGAACCCGATCGGCAACTGGTGGTTCATCCTGGCCATCGTCGTCGTGTTCACGCCGATCATCTGGTTCGTGACCGACCGGATCGTGGAGCCGCGGCTCGGCCCATGGGGCGGCACGGTGGACGAGGCGCTGAAGGCGGAGCTCGCCAAGTCGGCGGTGACGCCGGAGGAGAAGCGGGGGCTCGCATGGGCGGGCCTTGGGGCGCTGGTCATCGTGGGCCTCTTCGCGGCGCTTGCGCTGTGGCCCGGCTACACCTCGCTTATCGACCAGACCAAGGAAGGCCCCGCGCGGTTGCAGCCTTTCTATGCGGCGCTGGTGGCGGCCTTCATGCTGCTGTTCCTGATCTGCGGCATGGCCTTCGGCGTGGCGACGGGCGTGGTGCGCACCTCGCGCGACGTGATCGACCGGATGATCGACGGCATCCGCTCCATGGCGCCGTACATCGTGTTTGCGCTGTTTGCCGCGCACTTCGTGGCGATGTTCAACTGGTCGCGCCTCGGGCCGATCGCGGCGATCAACGGGGCCGAAGTGCTGAAGACGCTCGACCTCCCGTCGCCGGCGCTGCTGGTGAGCGTGCTCGGCTTCTCCTCGTTCCTCGACCTCTTCATCGGATCGGCCACCGCCAAGTGGAGCGCGCTCTCGCCGGTGGTGGTGCCGATGTTCATGCTGCTGGGCATCTCGCCGGAGATGACCACCGCCGCTTACCGGATGGGGGACAGTTTCACGAACATCATGACGCCGCTCATGTCGTACTTCCCGCTGATTCTAGGCTTCGCGCGCCGGTGGGAGCCGGGGTTCGGCGTGGGCTCGCTGCTGTCGCTGATGCTGCCGTTCGCGCTCTGCTTTGCGGTGGCGGGCACGGCCATGACGGCGGCGTGGGTGGTGTTCGACCTGCCGCTCGGCCCCGGCGCCACGGTCGGCTACACGCCGCCGGGGGCCCTGCGCCCCTGAAGGGGATGACGTGTCCGGACCGCGCCTGTAAACTCGACGCGAGGGAAAGCAGCCGGGGAAAAACCATGACGGGCGCGCCTGCCGCAGACGTCTTCGCCAGGGATGCGCGATTTGCGCGCGCCTGCATCACCGCCATGGCGGTGATCCTAGTCTCGGGCTTTGTGGTGCAGCTCGCCACTGGCCGGTCGAGCTTCTCTGCGCCGCTTGTGGTCCACGCCCATGCTGTCCTGTTCATGGGGTGGGTGGCGATCGTGCTGACGCAGACATGGCTGGCTGCGGCCGGGACAGTCTCCGTGCACCGCATGCTAGGGCGGCTGGCGCTGGTCTACAGCCTCGCCATGCTGGTGGCTGGCGTGCTGGTGACGGTGGCGGCGGTGCAGGCGGGGCGTGTGCCGTTCTTCTTCCAGCCGCAGCATTTCCTGGTGGCCGATCCGGTCGGCCTTGCCGCATTCCTGGCCCTGCTCGGCGGCGCTGCCCTCATGCGCAAGCGCACCGATTGGCATGCGCGCCTGCAGATTGGGGCCTTCGCCGCGCTCATGGGCCCCGGCGTCGGGCGCCTCCTGCCGATGCCTCTGTTGGCCCCGTGGGCGTTCGAGACGGCCGTGCTTGTGGGGCTGTTCGGGCCTCTGGTGGGCATCGGCCGGGATATGCGCGTGTCCGGTCGTGTGCATCCGGCGTGGTTCTGGGCGATCGGCGTGGTGGTCGCTGCGCTGGTGCTCGCCCGCGCGATCGCGTTCTCACCGCTCGGCGACAGCCTCTACGCCGCCGCCACCGCCGGCAGCCCGATGGCGGGCGCCGACGGACGCGCGTTTCCGCCGCCGCCGGGCCCGCCACCCGGTCCTTGAACCTGTTGGCCTTGAACCTATCGGTCCTGAACCTTTTGGCCTGACCCTACTTCCGGCGCGGCTTGCGCTTGCGGTCCGACAGCTGGATCACGCCGCTTTCACCCTCGGCCTGCGCCTGGTCTGCGGTGTTGCGGCCGAACATCGACTCCCACGGTGCGTCCTCGCTGACGACGGTGGTCGTGTCGCCGAAGCCGTTGAAGCCCGTCGCCATGGCCACGCCATAGGCGCCCAGCATGCCGATCTCGATGTGATCGCCTTCGCGGATGTCGGCCGGCAGCATGAACGGCCCGGGCGCCGCGTCGATGGAATCGCACGTGGGGCCGAAGAACTTGAACGGCGCCAGCTTCGCGCGCGATCCGCCCTCGCGGATGTGCTTGACCGGGAACGGCCACTTCACATGCACCGCGTCGAACAGGTTGCCGTAGGCGCCGTCGTTCAGATACAGGGCGTCGCCCTTGCGCAGGTCCACGCGCGTGACGATGGAGCCCGCTTCCGCCACCAGTGCGCGGCCCGGTTCGGCCCACAGAACGGCGTTCTGCGCCACGAACATCTGCTCGAAGGTGTCGCGGATCTCGCGCATGTAGGCGCCCATCTCCGGCGGCTGCATGCCGGGATAGATCGCTGGGAAACCGCCGCCCACATCGACGATGTCGACCACCGCGCCAGCCTTGATGATCGCACGGTTGGCGTCGAGCATCGCGGCCTTGAACGCGAGCGGGCGCATGCACTGCGAGCCCACGTGGAAGGACACGCCCATCAGCTCTTCGGTGGCGCCGCGCGCGCGGCGCAGTAGCGCCGGCGCATCCGCCGCCGACACGCCGAACTTCGCCGTGAGCGGCAGCGAGGCGCCGTCGTTGGACACCGCAAGGCGCACCATCAGCGTCAGGTCCTTGGCGCCGTTGGTCTCGGCCAGGATCTTGTCGAGTTCGTCCTCGGTATCGAGCACGAACGTGCGCACGCCATAGTCATGATAGGCGCGCGCGATGGCGCGGCGCGATTTCACGGGGTGCATGAAGGCGAGCTTCGCCTCGGGCCCGAAGCGCTCGGCCACCAGCCGCACTTCCGCTTCCGACGCCACGTCGAATCCGCGCACGCCGCCGGCCCAGAGGGCGTCGAGCACCCATGGCGACGGGTTCGCCTTCACGGCGTAGAAAACCTCCCCGGGGAAGTTCTCGCGAAACCATTGCCCTGCCGCCGTGACCCGGTGCGGACGCGCGATCGCCATCGGCCCTTCGGGCGCGATCGCGCGCACGGCGTCAGCCGGCGACGAAAAGACAAGCGACTGGATGTTGTCCATCCGGCAGCCCCTCAATCTCGAAGCGCCACGGACGCAACTGTCCTGTGTGTGGCGCGATGTGAACCCAGGCCGGCGTTAGTCGGACATGCCTAATTGTCAGGTCCGCACCCTTGGAGCTTACGCCGGAGGCCGTGCTGCCCTGTGGAGAGGCAGTCGGTCCCCGTGTGGCCTGGGCCGAGGGGGTACGTTAGTGGACGCTGTTTCCAGGTCCGCCGGTGAACGCGAGATAGGGGTAACGGGACCGGATGTAAAGCGGAAATCCCCGCCGGCGCGAAAGCGACGCAGCCCTTGGCCGCCAAGGAGTCCGGCGGCGCAATTCCCTAAGAAAGTGTTGTGACCCAAAGGACGCGTCGCATAACTGACATATAAGGTTAGCTCGTTCGTCACACATTCGTTAAGTCAACGTCACGCCGCCTCGGTACGCCGCCCTCGCTTCGCCACAAACGGTGAGCGCCCGCGCTTGCGGGTTGGGGATTACGACTACTCCGAGGAATAAGATGCGGAACTCAACTCTTCTGCGTGGTGCGGCGCTGCTCGCGCTCGCCACCGGCGCCGGCGTGAGCCAGGCGCATGCCCAGGCGGCCCCTCCGGCCCCGACCTTCACGGCTGCGCCGCAGTTCCGCGACGCCGCCGGCGACTTCACCTTCAAGGTGCGCGGCCGCTTCATGTACGACGTCTACACGGTGGACGCCGACTTCGCGGGCACGGCCAACGACCAGTCCTACCGCCGCTCCGGCCTGCGCCGCGCGCGCCTGGGCGTGGAAGGCCAGATGACGCCGAAGTTCCGCTACCAGGCGGAAGCCAGCTTCCTCGGCGGCTCGGCCACGTGGGAAGACCTCCGTCTTGAGTACGTCGGCAAGGACGCCTCGGTGTTCATCGGCCAGACCAACGCGTTCGAGCCGATGGAAGAGTTCACCTCCTCGCGCTTCATCAGCTTCAACGAGCGCGCCAAGTGGACGGAAGCCTTCGGCACCGGCCGCTTCGCCGGCATCGGCTTCGTCACCAACGGCCCGAACTGGTCGGTCCGCGGCGCGCTGCAGGGCGACAACATCAACAACGCCGAAACGGCCAACCGCGACGAGACCTACCAGATGAAGGGTCGCGTCACCTGGGCGCCGATCATGGAGCGCACGCCGGAAGGCGCCAACGTGCTCCACCTGGGCGCCAACATCCGCTACCGCGATGTGGGCGATGACAACCCGAGCGCCGTGGCGACGGCGGGCCGCACCGGCTTCCGCTACCGCGCCCGTCCGCAGGGCGACGGCTTCGGCGATCGCTTCATCGACACCGACTACAACGCAGCCGCCGGCCTGCCGGCGTTCTCCGGCAAGGCCGACACGCTGTATGTCGCCGAAGGCGCGTACGTCCGCGGCCCGCTCATGCTGATGGCGCAGTACGCCTACGCCGACGTCGAGCCCGTGCTCGGCTCGTCGGACGTGTCGTTCAGCGGCGGCAACTTCGATGCGGTGTTCAACCTCACGGGTGAATCGCACAACTACAACGGCCGCAACGGCGTGTTCAATCGCGTCTCGGTGGCCAAGCCCATCACCGCCGAAGGCGGCACGGGCCTGTGGCAGATCGGCGCCCGCTACGACAACGTCACGCTGACCGACAGCATCACCGGCGGCAAGGTCCGCGGCGGCATGCAGACGTCGTACGTGTTCGGTCTCAACTGGTTCCCGATGGACTACGTCGGGTTCAAGCTGAACTACGCGTACAACGACATCACCGGCGGCGACGCCGGCACCCGCACGGGCGACGCCAACGTCATCTCGCTGCGCACGCAGTTCGACTTCTAAGGCATACGGCGCGGCCGCGGCGCTGGTGCGCTGCGGCCGTCGCTGAACTGTCATTTTACTGTCACGCGGGGTTTGCGCCCCGTGGTTAAGGGTCGGGTGAAGTTCGGGCATGGCCCGCCTTCCGCCCGACAGGGCGGCCCCACGTGGGGCAGGCATGGAGGTTTCCTTGAAGATCAATCAACTCGGACGTCTGGCGATCGGTGCGGTTTCCGCCATCGCCGTGGCGGCGGCGGCCATGGGCGTCGCGCAAGCACAGCAAAAGGCCGCGGGTCGCGGCGTGTTCACCATCGTCATCGACGGCTCGTCCACCGTGTATCCGATCTCGGAAGCGGCCGGCGAAGGCTTCCAGGCCCAGCAGGGCGGTCGCGTCCGCGTGACGGTCGCCGAATCCGGCACCGGCGGCGGCTTCCGCAAGTTCTGCCGCGGTGAAACGCACGTGCAGGACGCCTCGCGCCCGATCACGGCGTCGGAAATGACGGCGTGCGCCAACTCGGGCGTCCGCTACATCGAAATCCCGATCGCGTTCGACGCGCTGTCGGTCGTCGTTCACCCGTCGAACCCCGTCACCTCGATCACGGTGGACGAGCTGAAGAAGATCTGGGCGCCGGAAGCCCAGGGCCGCATCAACAACTGGCGCCAGGTCAACCCCTCGTTCCCGAACCTGCCGCTCTCACTCTACGGCGCGGGCACAGCGTCGGGCACGTTCGACTACTTCACCGAAGCCGTGAACGGCAAGGCGAAGGCCTCGCGGACGGACTACACGCCGTCGGAAGACGACAACATCCTCGTGCAGGGTGTTGCCGGTGAGCCGGGCGCCATGGGCTACTTCGGGATGTCCTACTATCTCGAGAACACCTCGCGCGTCCGTGCGCTGGGCATCAGCTACAACGGCAAGCCGGCGGTTCTTCCGTCGCCTGCCGCCGTGGAGAACGCGTCGTACGTGCCGCTGGCCCGCCCGATCTTCATCTACGTGAACGTCGCCGCGCTCTCGCGCCCGCCGGTCGCGCAGTTCGTCAGCTACTACCTGACCAACGCACCGACGCTGGTGCGCCAGGCCAAGTACGTGCCGCTGCCGGCCGCCGCCTACCAAACGGGCCTGCAACGCATCCAGCGCAAGAGCGCCGGCACCGCGTTCGGCGGCAAGAACGACATCGGCGCCTCGATCTCCGAAGTGCTGAGCCGTCCGCTCGTCCTGACCCCGGTGACTTGAACCGGACGGACGTAAAGCATGACACGCGTGCGGGAGGGGGAAACCCCTCCCGCATAGTGTCGGGGCCTCGTTGGCTCGGGGTGTGAAGGGGGAACTGACGTGCCTGTCTCGCGCGATTTCACGAAGCGGCGCCTGTTGCTGGGCGAGCGCGCCATCGAGAGCTCCCTGTTTCTGGCAGCTGCCGCCTCCATCGCCGTCACCATCGCCATCGTCTACGTGCTCCTCTCGGAGTCCTTCCACTTCTTCGAGAAGGTCCCCGTTTTCACGTTCCTGACCGACACCGTCTGGTCGCCGCTTTTCGACAACCCCCGCTACGGCATCGCGCCGCTCCTGTGCGGGACGTTGCTGTCGACGCTGGTTGCACTTTCGGTGGCGGTGCCGCTCGGCCTTCTAGCGGCCATTTACCTCTCCGAGTTCGCCGGAGCGCGCGCGCGGGAAATCGTCAAGCCGGTTCTGGAACTGCTAGCGGCGGTGCCGACGGTGATCTTCGGCTACTTCGCGCTGGTCGTGGTCACGCCTCTCCTGAAAGCGACGTTGTTCCCCAATCTGCCCGGCTTCAACATCCTGTCGGCTGGGCTCGTGATCGGCGTCCTGATTATTCCCTACATCGCCTCGTTGTCCGAAGACGCCTTGCGCGCCGTCCCGAACGCGCTCCGCGAGGGGTCGTTCGCCATGGGGGCCACCAAGCTTGAAACTGCGCTGAATGTGATGTTGCCGGCGGCGACTTCCGGTATCGCTGGCGCGTTCGTTCTGGCCATGTCGCGGGCTGTCGGTGAGACCATGGTCGTCGCGATCGCCGGTGGCCAACAACCCAACCTGACCTTCAACCCCACCGAGGGTGCGGCCACGATCACCGCCTACATTGCTCAGGTCACGAAGGGCGACATCGCCGCCAATACCCTCGAGTTCTACTCGATCTTCGCCGCGGGCCTCGCCCTGCTGGTGATCACGCTCGCGTTCAACCTCATCGCGTTCGCTCTCAACCGCGCCTTCCGTGAGGAGTACTGACATGGTCACGGAAACCCGCGCCGCCGAACCCTTTGCGCCGCCCCCGGGCCTCGCAATCCGCAAATTCTGGGACCTCTCCTTCGTGTTCTGGGGCGTGCTCGCTACGGGCATCGCGCTGGTGGTCTTGGTCGCGCTCATAGTCGGCCTCTTCCAGGACGCGTCCGGGAAGATGACAATGGACTTCTTCCTGAAGTTCCCGGCCAGCACCGCCGAGGATGCGGGCATCCTGTCCGCATGGGTGGGATCGATCCTCGTGATCATCACCACCGCGCTGATCGCCATTCCCGTGGGCGTCATGGCCGGCGTCTACCTGGAAGAGTACGCGCCGAAGAACGCCATTACGGACGTGATCGAAGTCACGGTCAACAACCTCGCCGGGGTGCCGTCGATCATTTACGGCCTCCTCGGCCTCGGGCTCTTCGTGTACGGCCTTGGCCAGACGTCTTCGCTGTTCGGACAGACGATCCTCACCGCCGGCCTGACGCTCGCGCTGCTGATCCTGCCGGTCATCATCGTCACTGCCCGCGAGTCGGTCCGCTCCGTACCGCGCGGCATCCGTGAGGCGGCCCTGTCGGTAGGGGCCACCAAATGGCAGGCCACGTCCCACCACGTGCTGCCGTACGCGATCCCCGGGATCGTCACCGGCGTGATTATCGGTCTCTCCCGGGCGCTGGGTGAAACCGCGCCGCTGATCGTGATCGGCGTGCCGACGTTCGTGGCGTTCCTGCCCTTCGTGGCGCCCAGCGATGTGGGTCAGACGATCTATGACTCCGAGGGCAATGAGATCGTGGTCAACACCGCCGACATGCTCATGAGCTGGCTGCCCTGGGCGCCGGATGGGCAGGGCTGGCTGTCGCAGTCGTTCACCACCATGCCGATCCAGATGTTCAACTGGACCAGCCGTCCCGAGCCCGAGTTCCTCCGCAACGCGGCCGCCGCCGGCATCGTGCTGCTGATCATCACCCTGCTGATGAACGGCACGGCGATCTGGCTGCGCTACCAGATGCGGAAAAACATCAAGTGGTAGGCGGGGGCTAAGGCCTTGACCGCCGCACGCGCGGCGTGTCCTTCAAAGACCGCGTGATTGCCCGAGCTGAAGTAAACGTCGGTCGACCCCGCCGTCGCGTGGCGCGCGATGAAGCTGCGCAACGCCTCCCTCGGCGCGATGCTGCTTTTCGCAATGCCATGCGGCAGACGCCGTCAGGCCGTCGCCCTGCACAGTTTCACCGTGCGGGGGTCGCCGGCGTAGCCGGCTTGCGCCGCAGGCGGATGGCGCGCAGCCGGCGCCAGAAGCGCTTCTTCTCCGGCTTGGGCAGCGGCTGCAGGTTGTGCAGGAAGTCCTCCGCGCAGGCCCGCCAGGAGAACTTCTCCGCATAGGCCCGCGTCACGGCGCGGTCCATCGTCAGCGCTTCAAGGCATGCCGCGCGCAGATCGTCCGACACCGCGCCGGCGTTGGAGCCGGGGATGATGTCCTTCGGGCCCGGCGCGTTGAATCCCGCCACCGGCGTTCCGGACGCCATGGCCTCGAGGATCACAAGCCCGAACGTGTCGGTGAAGCTCGGGAACACGAAGACGTCCGCGTCCGCGTAGTGGCGCGCGAGATCCTCGCCGAACTTCGGCCCGGTGAACCGCGCCTCCGGATAGCGCGCCTCGAGCTCTTCCTTCTGCGGCCCGCCGCCGACCACGACCTTGGAGCCGGGCAGGTCGAGCTTCAGGAACGCCTCGAGATTCTTCTCCACAGCCACCCGGCCCACGTAGACGAACACGGGCTTCGGCAGGTCCGCGAACAGGCCGCCGTCGACGCCCCGCCGCGACGGGTTGAACAGCTCTGTATCGACGCCGCGGCTCCACACCGTGAGATTGCGGATGCCGCGCTCCTCCAACTGCGCCTTCATGGAGGGCGTCGCCACCATCACGCGCCCGCTCTTGCCGTGAAACGCGCGCATGTAGGCATAGCCGGCCATCAGCGGGATCCACCAGAACCGGGCGTGGACGTATTCGGGGAACTGCGTGTGGTAGCTGGTCGTGTAGGGGAAGTTATACTGCCGGCAGATGGTGCGCATGGCCCAGCCCAGCGTGCCCTCCGTTGCGATGTGCACCGCGTCCGGCGCGAACGCCTGGAAGCGCTCCTCCACGTCGTCCTTGGCCCACAGCGCGAGGCGGATTTCCTCGTAGGTGATGAGCGGGATGGTCTTGTACCCGTCGGACGGGGAGACGACCTCCACCTCCACGCCCATGGCGCGCAGCTCGGCGATGGTGCGTGACAGCGTCCGCACCACGCCGTTCACCTGCGGCTCCCAGGCGTCGGTGACGAGCATGAGGCGCGTGGGGTCCTGGTCGGGCGGGGCGGGGATCAGGGGCGGGGCGATGCGGGGGCTCCAGCGAAAACTTGGCGTCAGCGCGGCGGTGCGCCGATATAAGGGGCTCGCGCGACCGAGTCACCCGCCCCGGGCGGCGGGCGGCGGCGTAGGCAGGGTTGAGGAGTGCGCGATGGCGGATGCCGCGGCGGCGCCGGGGACGGGATTTTCGGGACTGGACTGGGACGCCCTGGACGCCGGCCGCTACGCACCGGAGGACGCCGCGATCGCCGCCCTGCTTGCGGCCTCGCCCCTCGATCCCGCCGCGCGCGCCAGCGTTGAGGCCGAATCGCGCGATCTCGTCCGTCGCGCCCGCGCGCTCAAGCGCCGCAAGGGCGTGATGGAGAGCTTCCTGGAGGAGTTCGGCCTCTCCAATGCGGAGGGTCTGGCCCTAATGTGCCTCGCGGAGGCGCTGCTGCGGGTGCCGGACGCGGAGACCGCCGACAAGCTTATCGCCGAGAAGATCGCCTCGGGCCGCTGGGCCGAGCATCTGGGCAAGTCGGAATCCTGGCTCGTGAACGCCGGCACCTGGGGGCTGATGCTCACAGGCCGGGTCGTGGCGCTCAATGACGACCTGAAGACCGATTTCACCGGCTTCATGAAGCGCTTCGTGTCGCGCGCGGGCGAGCCCGTGGTGCGCGCCGGGGCCATGCAGGCGATGCGCATCCTCGGCGAGCAGTTCGTGCTGGGCCGCGACATGGGCGAGGCGCTCAAGCGCGGTCGCGCCGCCGTGCGGGCCGGGGAAGCCGCGTTCTTTTCCTTCGACATGCTGGGCGAGGGCGCGCGCACGGCGCATGACGCCGCGCGCTATCTCGACAGCTACGCCGATGCGATCCGCGCCGTGGGCGCCGACGGCGAAGGGGCGCCTGAACAGCGCTCCGGCATTTCGGTGAAACTGTCGGCGCTGCATCCGCGCTACGAGGCACGCCAGGAAGATCGCGTGTTCGCGGAGCTTTACGGCCGCGTCGTCGAGCTCTGTCTGCTGGCGAAGTCCGCGAACATCAATCTCTGCTTCGATGCGGAGGAGACCGAGCGGCTGGTGATCTCGTTCAAGCTGCTGGACAGGCTCGCGGGCGAGCCGTCGCTGAGGGACTGGACGGGGCTGGGGTTTGCGCTGCAGGCGTACCAGAAGCGCGCACGCGCCTCGGTGGCGATGCTCGCCGATCTCGCGCGCAGGCGGCGCACGCGCCTCATGGTGCGGCTGGTGAAGGGCGCGTACTGGGACGGGGAGGTCAAGCGCGCACAGGTGATGGGCCGGCCGGACTATCCGGTGTTCACCACCAAGGCGGCGACGGATCTCTCCTACATCGTCTGCGCCGGCGATTTGCTCGACGCCGCCGACCGGCTCTATCCGCAGTTCGCCACGCACAACGCGCATACGGCGGTGGCCGTGAACCGTATCGCGTCGACGCGCAATGTTTCGGCCTTCGAGTTCCAGCGCCTGCACGGCATGGGCGAGGCGCTCTATGCGGCAGGCGGCTTCAAGGCGCCGGTGCGCGTCTATGCGCCCGTGGGCGGCCATGAGGACCTGCTGCCGTACCTCGTGCGCCGCCTGCTGGAGAACGGCGCCAACACCTCGTTCGTGCACTCCTTTCTCGACGATGACGTCTCTCCCGATCTGGTCGCCGCCGATCCGGTCGCGCGCGTGGAGGCCAGCCCGCGCCGCCATCCGCGCCTGCCCGCTCCCTCGGCCCTGTATGGGGCGAGCCGGCGCAATTCCACGGGCCCCGACCTGTCCATCGCCGCCGACCGCGAACGGTTGCAGCAAGCGGTCGCAGCGCTTGATGCTTCACCGCTCACATTTCTGCCCCGCGGCGGGGGAGCAAAGCGTACAGCGCCGCATGATCCGTCGCTTGTCGTCGGATTCGCCAATGACGCCACCGTCGACGATGTCCGCGCGATGATCGCTTCGGCGCATGCAGCGCAACCCGCATGGAACGCGCTGGGCGGGGGCCAACGTGCGCAGCATCTGCGCGCCATGGCGGACGCCCTGGAACGGGAGACCGATCGTCTCGTGGCGCTGCTGGCGCGCGAAGGCGGGCGCACGCTGCAGGACGGGATTGACGAAGTCCGCGAGGCCGTGGACTTCTGCCGCTACTACGCCGCCGAGGCCGAGCGCTTCTTTGCCGCGCCGCAGCGACTGCCGGGGCCCGCGGGTGAAACCAACGTGCTGGAGCTGCATGGGCGCGGCGTGTTCGCGTGCATCAGCCCGTGGAACTTCCCGCTTGCGATCTTTACGGGTCAGCTCGCGGCCGCGCTTGCCGCCGGCAACACGGTCATCGCCAAGCCCGCCGAGCAGACGCCGCTGGTTGCGGCCGAGGCGGTGCAGCTGTTTCGCAGGGCGGGGCTGCCGCCGGACGTGCTGCAGCTCGCCATCGGCCCCGGCGAAACGGTAGGTGCGACGCTGACCGAGGACGAATGCATCGCCGGCGTCTGCTTCACCGGCTCCACCGAAACAGCGAAGCGCATCCACCGCACCCTCGCTGCGCGCCAGGGCGCAATTCCCGTGCTGATCGCCGAGACCGGCGGCCTGAACGCCATGTTCGTCGACACCACCGCATTGCCGGAGCAGGTGGTGGACGATGCGGTGCTCTCCGCCTTCGGCTCCGCGGGCCAGCGCTGTTCGGCATTGCGCATCCTGTTCCTGCCGCACGGTACGGCCGATCTCATTCTCTCCAAGCTCGCCGGCGCGTTGCAGGAACTGCGCATCGGCGATCCCGCAGACCCGCGCACGGACGTGGGCCCCGTGATCGATACTGCCGCGCGCGTGATGCTGGAGACCCACCTCGCGCAGATGCAACGCGACGCAAAGGTGTTGGTGCAGCGCGACGTGACGGGCATGGCGGGCTCCTTCTTCGGCCCGGCCATCGTCGATCTGCCTTCGCTCGACCTGATCGACCACGAGGTGTTCGGCCCGATCCTGCACGTGATCCGCTACGAGCCCGCAGAGATCGCGGCCGTAGGCGCAGCCCTCGCGCGCAAGGGCTATGGCCTGACGCTGGGCATTCATTCACGGCTTGAGAGCTTCGCCGCCGAAGTGCAGGCCGCCGTGCCCGCCGGCAATGTCTATGTAAACCGCTCCATGGTCGGCGCCGTCGTCGGCGTGCAGCCGTTCGGAGGCGTGGGCCTTTCGGGCACCGGGCCGAAGGCCGGTGGGCCGCACTACCTGCAGCGCTTCGCCGGCGAACGCACCGTCACGGTGAACATCACCGCACAGGGCGGCGATCCTGCGCTGCTCAACCTCTGAGGGACATCCAAGGTGAACGATTCCAGTAACATCACGCCGATGCGGCCGCCGCCGCCGAAGAAGCCGCTCTTCGATGTGCGCGATCCCAAGCAGCAGGCGTTTCTCGTCTACGGGCTCATGGTCACCGCGTTCGGGATCAACTGGGCCGGCAACCAGTTCGTGAACTGGATCGGCCTCGGCCTCGGCGTCGCGGCGCTGGCGATTGCTGCGTCCAAGCGCGACGAAGGCCCGTTCTGGGCCCGCTCGCACTTCGAGTTCGCGCTGCGGACGATCATCATCGGCGCCGTGGCGTGGACGATCGTGTCGATCATCGGGATCATCCCGATCCTGGGCTGGCTCATCGCGTGGATCTTCAAGCCCGTTGTGATGATCTGGGTGGTGGTGCGCAGCGCGGTGGGCTTCCTGCGGGCCTCCGAGACGAAGGTGATCGAGAACCCGGTGACGTGGCTGATCTGAAGACGTCTCCTCACGTTTCGGCGATGGCGTCGCGGTACGCACGATCTCGGCGGGGCAACGCAAGGTAGTCCGCCGAGCGCATCTCCATCAGGCGCGAGGCGGTCCGCTCGAACTCGAAGCTCTGGTCTCCCGCGGGGTAGAGGTCCTGCGGTTGCGCATCCGCGGTGGCGATGAGCTTGGTCTTGGCCTCGTAAAGCGCATCGACGAGCGTGCGGAAGCGGGCGGCCTCCTCCCGCATGGACGGCGTGAAGCGCGGCACGTCTTCCAGCAGCACGGTGTGAAACCGCTCTGCGAGCTCCAGATAGTCGGCCGCGCCCAGCGGGCGCATACACAACTCCTCGAATGTCACGCGCGCACACCCTGCTGCGGCGCGGTTGATCTGCAGGGTGCGGCCGCGCACGTCGAGCGCCACGGGCTGTGCGCTGGCGCCCAGCGTGAGGCTCGCCCACGCGGCATCGAGCGCTTCGCTCGCCGCCGGTCCAAGCGGCGCGTGGTACACCGGCGCCGCCAGCAGGCGCTCCAGCCGGTAGTCCCGCGCCGCATCGATCTCCACCACGTCGAGGTTTGCCTGCACGAGATCGATGAAGGGGGCGAAGAGTTGGCGGTTCAGGCCGTTCTTGTAGAGGTCCCCGGGCGGGCGGTTCGACGTGGCGACCACAACGACGTCGAGCGCGAACAGGCGTTCGAACAGCCGCCCCAGGATCATGGCGTCGGCGATGTCGGTCACGGCGAACTCGTCGAAGCACAGCAGCCGCGCCTGTCCGGCCACGGCGCGCGCGGCATCGGCGATGAGCGTGTCCTGCCCCGCTGCGCGCAGGCGCGCCTCGCGCAGGAACGCGTGCTGGGCCAGCATGAACTCGTGGAAGTGCACGCGGCGCTTGGGTTGAACGGGCACGGCGTCGAAGAAGAGGTCCATCAACATCGACTTGCCGCGCCCCACCGGCCCCCACAGGTAAAGGCCGCGCGGCGGCGGGGACGATCCGAAAAGCCGCTTCGGCTTCCACTGCGCCAGCTCCCTGGCGAGATCGTCGAGACGCTGCGCCGCCGCGGCCTGCGCCGCGTCGGGCGCCAACGCGCCGGCGGCGATCCGCGCGCGATACTCGTCAAGCACGCGTCCCATGGCGCGGGGTCAGCTTTCGACGGCCATGTCGCTGCGCACGGCGTCCAGCGTCACCGCCCGCCCGCCGATCAGCACCCGCCACTCGGGGCCCCGTCGCCAGATCAGCAGGGGCATTCGGGGATCGAGGTCGTTCTCGCGCAGGATCGCGGCGACGCGGTCCCAAGAGGCGCGGCCCCATTCGATGTAGCCGTCCCGGGCGGCGTCGTCGGTGGTCTGGGGGGCGATGGCGTCGCCCTCGGCCCAGCGCTGGAGCGCTGCCCAATCCCGCGACTCCGCGAGCGCGGCGGCGGCGGCGTCGCCGTCCGCATCGGTGCGCGGGGCGACCACGACCATGCGGATCTCCATGTCTTCTTCCGCCAGCGCCGCGATGGCGGCCGCATCGAGCTGCCCGCAGTCATCGCAATCGGGCCTGGTGAACGCCCAGACGATGGGGCCGTTGCTCTCGGACCCCGCCCACGGGGAATCGGACAAGGCATCGGCGATCTGGTCGGTCTCCGACACCAGCGTCACGGGGCCGGCGAGGCGTTCGGCGTGGCGGCTCCAGAGGCCGAGCCCGGCCATCGCCGCCGCCCCGAACGCGATCACGCTGGCCAGCCACAGCAGGGCGGGGCGTTCGACGCGGCGCACGGCATCGCTCACGGGATGTCTCCAGGCACGGACCGCAGGGACGCGGTCTTCGGCGGGGTCACAAACCCCGTCTCCGGGGCCGGTGCAAGCCATCCGGCGCGGGGCGGACGCTTCCCAAGCGGGGCGCCCCGTGGTCTGTTCCCCGCCCCCGACGCAGCGAGTCCCGCCCATGGCGCTCCGAGCCGAAGACGCCCCGCCCACCCAAAGGCCCGCGACCGCGCAGTCGGCGCGCGACCGCAAGCACATCATCGACATCCTCATCGAGGAACGCTGCCCGCAACTCGCCAGCCGCGCTTCCTGGCCGATGATCCGGCCCGCGCTCTACGCGGCGTTGAACTACCCCCAGGCGCGGCGCATGGCCGACGACATCGCCCCGCTCTCGGGGCGCGCGGCCATGGACTACATCTCGACGCTGCTGAGCGTTCGGCTGGACGTGAAGGGGGCGGAGCGGCTGCCCAAGGCCGGGCGCTGCGTCATCGTGGCCAACCACCCCACCGGCATCGCCGACGGGGTGGCGATGTATGATGCGCTCAAGCCCGTGCGCCCGGACGTGATCTTCTTCGCCAACGCCGATGCCCACCGCGTATGCCCCGGCTTCCATGAGGCGCTGGTGGCGGTGGAATGGGTGACCGACAAGCGCACCATTGAAAAGACCAAGCAGACCCTGCGCGCGGCCCACAAGGCGTTCGCGGACGAGCGGCCCGTGATGATCTTTCCGGCCGGCAAGCTCGCCCGCCTGATCGACGGCGAAATTCAGGATCCGGTGTGGGAGCCCTCTGCGGTGTCTCTCGCCCGCAAGCACGATGCGCCGGTGATCCCGATCTGGATGGATGGGCCATACCCCTTCTTCTTCCACACCTTCGATCGCGTCTCGAAGGAGCTGCGCGACATCACGCTGTTCCACGAACTGCTCAACAAGCGTGGCAAGCTGTTCTCCCTCAAGGTGGGCCCGCCGATCCCGCCGTCGCGGCTCGCGGGCAAGGCGGAGGATGTGACGCTCGCCCTCAAGCGCTACGTGGAGAAGGAGCTGCCGCGGGACATGGACAAGCCGTTCGCAGGCGTGTGAACGGTCGTCAAGCCGTCGCGCGCGCGGCTGCACCGGCGGCGGCGTCCACGGCTGCAGGTACGCCGATGACGAAATCCGTGTGCGATGCACTGAGCACCGCGTCGGGATCGACCGGCGCCAGTTCGAAGGACAGCGGCCCCATCATCGCCCGGATGTCCACCCGCTGCCGAAGGGCGTAAAATGCAGCGCCCCGGTCCAGCAGTGGACGGACCAGGCCACGGAGCGGCGCGCCCCGTCGCGCAAGGAGTTGCGGCTCCGTCTCCACGATCAGCAGCGCGTCTCCGGGCAGGCGCGCCAGCACGGACGCCAGCCCGCGCAGCACCATGTCTTCGGCGCGCTCCACGTCGATCTTCACAAGGCGCGCCCGCGCCCAGTCTTCCGGCGACAGGATGTCTGCGGCGACCACCGTGGCGATCTCGGTGGACGGGCCTGCGCCGGCAACGGCGGCGTCCATGGTGGCGCGGCCGCGGGTTCCATCCGGGCCAGAGAACAGCGTGGCGCCGCCCGCCACGTCGGCTGCTGCGGCCTCGATCACGGTCACGTGCTGCAGGTCGTTCAGCGCCAAGTTGGCGCGCAGGCGCGCGGCGGTCTGCGGTCCGGGCTCCACCGCCACCACGCGGCCCGCGGCGCCGACGCTGCGCGCCATGGTCAATGTGTGCGCGCCGATGTTGGCGCCGATGTCGACGGCGATGTCCCCCGGGCGCAGGTGGGCTTCGATCAGCGCCCCCAACGCTGGCTCCCAGACCCCGAAATGCCGGATCGCGAAGTCGATCACGTCGGCCTCGTCCACGCGCATCATCAGGCCGTCGGCCCGCTGCGCCACGCGTGCGGGCGCGGTGCGCGCCGCAGACCGTTTCTGGCGCCAGCGCAGGTAGCGATAGCGCAGCCACGGATGGGGCAGGCCGGCGGCGAACCGGCGCTCGGCGGCGACGGCGGGGTCCATCAAGGTCTCAAACGGGCCGGCGGATGCGTTCATGGGGCCGTTGAACCGCGCGGTCCTCTCCAGCGCAAGCCTTGGGGGGCCGTGCGCCGTGGGGCGCTGGCGTCCCGCAGCAAAGTGGGAGAGTGTCCCCCGCCGTCAGCCCGGAGCGCCCATGGTCGGCCCGACCTCTGCCAATGCAAAGCCCGCCAAGCAAAACCTGCAATCGCTGCTGGACGAGATGGCCGGCCTTGTGAGGGCGGAGAAGGACACCGCCAACGGCGTGACGTTCCGCGAACTCATGGCCGCGGTGGGGCGGCGCTCGTACGGCCCGCTCCTGCTTGTGGTCGGCCTCTTCTCTGTTTCACCGGCCACAGCCGTGCCCGGCATGACCTGGCTATCGGCGGCGCTCACCTTCGTCATCGCCATGCAGATGGCGTTAGGCATGAAGCGGCCGTGGCTGCCGGGCGGCGTGCTCGACCGCCAGATCTCGGCGGAGTTGCTGACGAAAGGCGTCAACGGCTTCCGGCCCTGGGCCCGGCGCATCGATGCGGTGCTGAAGCCGCGGCTCACCTTCCTTGCGGCGGCGCCCTTCGTGAACGTCATTGCGCTGCTGTGCATGGCGGCGGCCCTCATCACCATTCCGCTCGGGTTCATCCCCTTCGCGCCGATTGCGCCGGGGCTGGTGATCGTGCTGTTCGGGCTTGGCATGACGGCGCGGGACGGGCTGTTGCTGCTGCTCGGCGCCCTCGGCATCGCCGCAACGGCGGCGTTGGCATGGCCACTGATCCTGCGTGTGGTCGAGCAGGCAATGCGGCTTTTGCCGCAGTGACTACTTCGCGCGGGCCTCGTGCTGGTAGGTGATGCTGGTGGGGAACGGGAAGGCGATGTCGGCGCGGTCGAAGGCCTCCTTCACCGCCTTCGTCACGTCCTGCTTCAATGCCGCGAAATCGCCGCTCTCGCACCAGTAGCTTGCCTGCAGGCCCACCGCGTAGTCGCCGAGGGAGGCCACCTTCACGGTTGGCGCCGGCGCCTTCAGGGTGCGCGGATCGGCGCCGATCACCTCCAGCACCAGCAAGATCGCGCGATCGAGGTCGGTATCGTAGGCGACATTGAACACGCACTCGATCATGCGCGTGCCGTTGGCGGTGAAGTTGCTGATGGGCGCGCCCCAGCACTGGCCGTTGGGCAGCGTGACCTTGACGTTGTCGATCGTCGACAACTCGGTGATGAAGATGTTCACGTCGCGCACCGTGCCGCGCTTGCCCGCCAGTTCCACCACGTCGCCCAGGCGGTAGGGGCGGAACAGGATCAGCATCACGCCCGCCGCCACGTTGGACAGCGTGCCCTGCAGCGCAAGCCCGATGGCCAGCGTCGCCGCCCCCAGCACCGCCACGATCTGCGTCGTCTCCACGCCGAACTGGTCGAGCACCGCGATGAGCACGAAGGCCATCAGGCCGTAGCGCACGATCGATGCGAAAAACGCCGCCAGCGTGTTGTCGATCCGCGGGTTCTTCTGCGAAAGCCTGCGCACGGCGCGCCCCAGCCATGCCGTGATCCATAGCCCGGCGACCAGTATCGCCAGCGCGCTCAACACCTTGAAGGCGCCCGCAATGACGGCTTCGCCGTAGTGGGACCAGAGCTGTTCCGGCGTCAGTGCGGTGATGGCGGCGGCGAGGTGAATCATGGCGGGAGTCTAGCGCCTTTTGCTGCGGCGTGGAATCCGGCGATGCCGCCCTGTCCTAACTGAGCAGCCGTTCAAGGGTCTCCAGCGTGTCGGCTTCCGCGGCGGGCTTGTCCCACCGCAGCCGGCGCACGCGGGGAAAGCGCATGGCGACGCCGCTCTTGTGCCGCGTGGAGCGCTGCAGCCCTTCGAACGCGATCTCCAGCACAAGGCCGAAATCGGCGCCCGCACGCACCGAACGTACCGGCCCGAAGCGTTCCACTGTGTTGTCGCGCACGAACTTGTCGATCTGCTTCAACTCCTCGTCCGTGAAGCCGAAGTAAGCCTTGCCCACCGGCACCAGTTCCGACCCGCGCCAGACGCCGAAGGTGTAGTCGGAGTAGAACGAGCTGCGCTTGCCGTGGCCGCGCTGGGCGTACATCAGCACGCAGTCGACGAGGTGGGGATCGCGCTTCCACTTGAACCACAGGCCTTTCGGGCGCCCGGACTCGTAGCTCGAATCCCACCGCTTCAGCATCAGCCCTTCGATGGCCGCCGCCGGCGGATCGGCACGCGCGGCGGCCAGCGCCTCCCAGGTGTTGGCCGGCACCAGCGGCGAGAGGTCGAGCCGGTCGCTGTTGAGACGCGCCACGAACCCTTCAAGGCGATGGCGTCGTTCAAGGAAGGACAGCGCGCGCAGGTCTTCGTTACGGTCCAAGAGAAGGTCATAGGCGCGGATGAAGGCCGGGTATTTCGTGATCAGCTTGCGGTCCACGGTCTTGCGGTTCAGCCGCTGCTGGAGATCGTTGAACAGGGCGACGCCGTCGTCGTTGCGCACCAGCAGTTCCCCGTCGATGCAGCCGTCGTCGGCCATGACGTCCTCGAGGTCGGGGAAGGCGGCGGTGAGATCTTCGCCCGTGCGGCTGTAGAGCTTGCGCACGCCGCCATCGCAGACCGCCTGCACGCGCACGCCGTCCCATTTCCATTCCGCCGCGTAGTCCGCGGCGTCCAGCCGGGCGAAGTCGCTCTCGTCGATCGGATGCGCCAGCATCACGGGGCGGAAGGGCGCGGCGCCACGGTGTGCGGGCTTTCCCGCGCGCCCTTCCAGCCATGCGAAGAGATCCGCGTACGGCGCCTCAAGGCCATGCCACAGCCCTTCGATTTCGCCGACGTCCACGCCGCCCATGTCCGCAAGCGCCTGCCTGGCGAGCCGGGCGCCCAGCCCGATGCGCAGGCCCCCCGTCACAAGCTTCAGCAACGCCCAGCGCCCGCCGGGCTCCAGCGCATCCAGCCAGCGCGCGATGAGCGCCGGGGCTTCCGCCCGGCCCGCGCTGCGCAGTGTCTCCACCACGTCGGGCAGGGAGGGCGCCCTGTTGGCGCCCGGCGCCTGCGGCCAGATGAGAGCGATGGTTTCGGCAAGGTCCCCCACGTAGTCATAGGAGAGGGCGAAGAGTTCGGGGTCCACCCGCGCTTCGGTCATGGCGCGCAGTGCGGCAGGTTTGGCGGCGGCGAAGGAGAGCGTGCCGGCGATCGCGGCAAGCGCCCAGCCGCGGTCTGGGTCCGGGGTGGCGGTGAAATAGCTGCGCAGCAGCGCCAGCTTCCCGTTGCGGCCGGGCGTCAGGATCAGGCGGTCGAGCAGTTCCGCGAACGCGCGCATGGGCCGATATAGAGGGCGCCGGCGCGGCTGTGAACGGCGTTTCCCTTTGCGGCGTGGCGCGCTAGACCGGCCCCCGCAGGGAGGGGAACGTGACAGCGCCACAGACGCCGCAGGTTGAGCCGCCCCCCGCCCCATCCCGGCGCGTGCGCGAACCCGCGCGCGGCAACCGCGCCGTGCGGATGCTGGGCTGGACGCTCGGCACGGCGGTGATCCTGGGTACTGCGCTCGTGGTGCTGCAGGCGGTGACGGGCCCTGCCCCGCAGGAGATCGCCGCGGCGGTCAAGCCCGTGCGCGTGTGCCCACCCGTCGTCTCTGTCCCGGCGCGCGCGCTGGGCTTTCCGGTGGATGAACTCTTGGGCGTGCGTCCCGGCATGAATGCGCGGGACGTGGAAGAGACGGTGAAGTGCATCTCGGAAGACTATGCGTTGGAGACGCAGGCGCTCGGCAACGGCGCAATGCCCGGGCAGAAGTCCCGGCCGCTCCTTGTGGCCAAGCGCGGGCAGGAGACGGCGTCCTTCGCACTGTTCGGCCCCGCGGGTGCGGAGCAGGTGGCCGCCGCGTGGCGCGAGAGCTATTTCGATGTGGGCCAGGGCCCGTCGCTGCCGGTGGTGGAGTCCATGCTCGTGGCGCAGTACGGCGCGCCGCACGAAGCACGCACCGACACCAACGGGGTGCGCATCCTCACCTGGACCTTTGCACCGGACGGCCGTCCCCTGCGGTCACGGCCGCGCGAGGGCGACATTTCCGGCACGATGACCTACATGGCGCTGGGATGGACCGTGGCCGCCTGCGTGCAGAACGTTCGCTCCGATCCTGCCGCCACACTTGCCTGGGACAGCCGTTGCGGCCTCACCATCCGCGCCGAGATCAGTCCGACATTGTCGGACGCAGGCCGCACCGCGCGCTGGCGCCTCTTCGTGTTCGACCAGGCCACGCTCGCGCGCCTGACGCCGCCCCGGCCATCGCCGGCGACGCCCGGCTAGGCCCGACGTTTTCGGGTCACAGCTCTCGCGCCCAGGCGCGTACGTCCGCCACGAATGCATCGGGCTTTTCCATCGCCGCGAAGTGGCCGCCATCGGGCATGTCCGTCCAGCGCGTGAGGTTGTAGGCGCGCCCCACCCAGGAGCGAGGCGGTGCTGTGAAGATGCGTTCGCCCGGAAAGTTCGCCACCGCCGTGGGTGTTTCGCAGCGGGCGCCGGCGCCCAGAAATGCGCTCTCCTCGAGCAGGGCCCGGTAGTACCATACGCTCGTGGCGATGGAGTCCGTCACCAGATAGATCATCACGTTGGTGAGGAGCTGGTCCTTCGAATACACCTGCTCGAGGTCGCCGTGCGCGCCGAGGTCGGACCAGCCGTGGAACTTTTCCACGATCCAGGCGCAGGTTCCCACCGGGGAATCCATCAGCGCATGCGCCAGTGTCTGCGGCTTGGTGGACTGCTCCATGAAGTAGGCGCCTTCGGCCTGCATCGCGCCCTGCATGTGCGCGAGCCATGCCGCTTCCGCATCGTCCTGCGGTACGGGCGGCGAGGGCCGCAGCGGCACCATGTTGAGATGGATGGCGCGGCACCGCGGCGCATCGTCCACGCCGAGCCAGGACGTCACGAGGCTACCCCAGTCCCCGCCCTGTGCGAGATACTGAGGATAGCCCAGCACGTCGCCCATGAGCTTTGCAAACAGCCGCGCGGTGGCGCGTTGCCCCATTGGGCGCGCGGGCTTTCCCGAGAACCCGTAGCCAGGCAGGGAGGGGATGATCAGGTCGAAGGCGTCTGCGCTGTCGCCGCCGGAACGGGACGGAAAGGCCAGCTTCTCGATGGCCTCCCAAAACTCGAAATGCGAGCCCGGCCAGCCGTGAGTGAGGATCAGCGGCCTTTTGCCATGCGCCTCGCCGACCACGTGGACAAAGTGCACGTCGAGTCCGTCGATGGTCGCCACGAACTGCGGATAGCGGTTGAGCGCCTCTTCCTGCGCACGCCAGTCATAGGCAGTCAGCCAGTGGTCGCACAACTTGCGCAGGAATGTGGTGTTGACGCCGCGCGCCCATTGCGCGCCTTCGTCATCCGGCGCGGAGAACCAAGGATAGGCCGAAACGCGCGCGCGGATCGCATCCAGTTTCGCTTGCGGAACCGATACGGTGAAGGGGCGGGGTGTGCTCATGGGGCAATGATGCAGCAGAATGCGGGGCGGCGTCCATTCTTTGACTTGCCGGATTCGGCGCGCTAACGCCGGTTCATGCGTGTTCGTTTCCTCCTGGTCGTCGCAACGGTGCTGGCCGCAACGGCCTGTGGACCCGGCAGCGTGCCGCCCTTCGCCAAGGCCGTCGCCAAAGGTGAGAAGGCTGCGCCCGCCCCTGCGGTGGGCACGCTGGAATGGGCTGCGGCCGGGCCGTGGCGGCTCGATCCGGAGCGGGACCGCTGGCGCCACCCCGTGCAGACCCTGCGCTTCTGGGGCCTCGGACCCGGCATGACGGTGGTGGAAATCTTCCCCGGGCGCGGCTGGTACACGGCTGTGATCGCGCCCTATCTCGCAAAGAACAGTGGCCGCCTCTACGCGGCGACGTTCTCGCCGCTTATTGCCACGCCGGCGCAGCAGGAAACCATCGACCGCTACGCCGAGCGTTTCATCGCCCATCCGGAGACATTTGGATCCGTGACACTCACAGCCCTGTCGCCGCGCGCCGGAGACGTGGCGCCGCCAGGATCTGCTGACCTCGTCATCGTGTCGCGCAACGTCCACACGCTCATGGGTGAAGGCTACGCGGAAAAGGCGTTCGCGGACTTCTACCGCGCGCTCAAGCCCGGCGGCATCCTCGGCATCGAGCAGCACCGCGCCAGCTCCACTGGCGTGCCCGATCCCCAGGCCACCAACGGCTATGTGCAGGAAGTGGTGGTGAAGATGCTGGCGCAGGAGGCGGGGTTTGAGTTCGTGGGCTCCTCCGAGATCAACGCCAATCCGCGCGACGACCGTGATCACCCGTTCGGTGTGTGGACATTGCCGCCCACGCTGCGCACCGCGCCCCTCGGCGAAGCGCCCGACCGCAGGTTCGACACCGCCCCTTACAGGGCGATCGGCGAAAGCGACCGGATGACCCTGAAGTTCCGCAAGCCGGCCGCGTGACGCCCCGGGCGTCCCGTGTTAATCCTTTACCCGTTGTCTGGCGCGGCGGATGGCGGGGAAAACAATGAGTGAACCATCGGGCGGCGGATCGGGGAAAGGGGCCTCACGGACCGCCTCGCTCGCGGCCGTGATCGGCGTGGCGGCCACCATGTTTTCGGCGTGGGCGGCCTACAGCACGGATCGCGCGAACAACGAGATCGAGGAAAGCAAGCGCCAGATCGAGCTGGATCGCCAGGCGTTCGAGCGCGACAAGTTCGAGAGCGAGTACCTTCTCAAGCTGTTCGAGCAGGTGGCGCTCAGCGTCCGGGAAGATTCGCCGGAATTTGCGATTGCCCTCGTGCGCAGCCAGGACCAGTGCAGCCCGCGCCGCGCCCGCATGCGCGAACTCCTGATCCAGAACTACGAGGAACAGGGCGAGAGCGTGGCGAAGTCGGGATACATCGCCGCGAAAATCCAGGCATTGCGCGATGAGCCGAAGGATTTCGAGCTCATCTGCGCCGTAGAGGCCATGGAGACCAGGCTTGCGGCGCTCGAGGTGGAGAGGGCTGCGATCGAGAGCGAACACAGCTCCTTCTTCGGCTGGTTGTTCGGCAGGCGGAAACGGGATCTCGCCGAAATGGATAGCCAGATGGCGGAGGTGCAGCAGCAGCTGGACGCGGGTCGCGCGGCGATGGCCGCTGCCGCCAAGGCCGCCTACGAGCCCCCTCCGACGCCCGACGCGCCGGCCCCTCAGCCCGCCGCACCCCCCACTGCCGATGCCGCACCGGCAGCGCCGCCGCTTGCAGCGCCGCGCTCGGCCGTCACCCGATCTCTCGCGCCGCCCCGCGCGGCGCAGCGCGAACAGATCTATGCGGAAGGCAAGGCGCGCGGCTGGGATGTCGATGTTTTCTGGTGTGAGGGCACGCCCGCCAATGAGGCGCGCGCACAGGCGGTCGCGGCGGCGCTTGCCGACGCGGCCAACCGCGGCGAGCCGCTGGCCGATGGCGCCACGCTGGGCCGCGTGCGGGTGCGCGTGTTCGCCGCCGCCGCCAACGCCCGGGAGGGCTATCAAGTCACGCGGGACGAGGTCCGCGGCGAGTTGACGGAGAGCCCTCAGGCTAATGCGCTGTCGGCCTTCATCGAGTCCCGCAAGCTCGGCAGCCTGCCGCATCAGATGACGCAGCAGCGCACGCCCGCCTATCTCAGCGTGTTCATGTGCGCGGGCGCGGCGCCTGCGCCGACCCGTTCGCTCCAGCGGAACTAGGCGTGCGCGACCGTCGCAGGCGGACTTTGGCGCCATGCGGGCTTTTGCGTGCGCTGTTCGCGATCGCGATTGGCGCGATGCTGACTGCGCCTGCCTCCGCGCAGGATGTTTCGGGACGGTTCGACTACTATCTGCTCGCCTTGTCATGGAGCCCGAGCTTCTGCGCGCAGGACGGCATGTCGGATCGCGAGCCACGCCAGTGCGGCCGGGACCGTAAATTCTCCTTCGTCGTGCACGGGCTGTGGCCGCAACATGACCGAGGCTGGCCCTCCGGCTGCCCAAGCCGTCAGCGCGATGCGCCGCCCGCACTGGTGTCCAGCATGCTGGACATCATGCCCAGCCCGCGGCTCGTGGAGCACGAATGGGATTCCCACGGCAAATGCTCCGGGCTCTCCCCACAGGCGTATTTCGATCTGACGCGCCGCGCGTACGCCGGCATCGCCATACCCGTCGCCTACCGCGCGCCGCAGCGGACGCTCATGGTGACGGGCGGCGAGGTGGAGCGCGCCTTTGCAGCCGCGAACCCGGGCATCACGCCCGCCATGATCGCTGTGCAATGCGACCGCACGCGCCTGCGCGAGGTCCGGGTCTGTCTGACCAGGGAGGGGCGTCCCCGTGTCTGCGGCGCCGACGTACGCGACAAGTGCGGCCAGGGCCGCGTGGCGATGCCGCCGGTGCGGGCAGCGCGGTAGGCGAAGGCTCCAGCGACTCCCAATGCGTCTCCCGCGCGGGGCAGATGCGCCGCGCCATGCGCTCGGTTGGGGTGAAGAAGCTTCAGCCTGGCCGCTGGGTTTGCGAGATTGCCTCGGTGTTCGCGCGCCTTGCGCCGGGCGCGTGGGGAGAACGGGTCATGCTGCGGACCAGCGTTGCGATGTTTGTGCTGCTTGCGGCCATGGGAGCGGCCCACGCCGGGCCAGGCAACCAGAGCGTCGTTACGCAGGAGAACGCAAGCAACGTCGCCGACATAAATCAGGACCTGAGCCTCTGGGGCAGCCAGTCGAACGTGAGCCAGATCGGCGCGAGCAATCTCGCGATCGTGCTGCAGGTGGATGACGGATCCGCCGTGGGCGATGTGGCGGCCAACGTCTCCACCATCACCCAGTCCGGCGACGGCAACGACGCCTCGGTTTCGCAATCAAGCGCCGGCGCGGCCGACAGCGACGCCGCCGCCAACATCTCTCGCATCGAGCAGGTCGGCGCGGATGCAATGGCTACGGCCATCCAGTCGGGCGCGGGCGCAGACTCGCTCATCATACAGAGCGGGACGGAACAGACAGCGTGGGTCAGCCAGAGCGGTGCAGGGCAGACGATATCCACCGTCGAACAGGACGGCGAGTCGGGCATCGCCACGGTGCTGCAGGCCGATTCAGGCCCGGGCGCGATGCTCCTGTCCGACATCCAGCAGGACGGCGAGATGCAGATTGCCGACGTCACGCAGTTCGGGGACGCCGCACAGTCGGCCGTTGTGCAGGACGGACAGGATAGCTACGCGAGCGTCACGCAGGACAGCCTCGGCGGCGGCATGCTGAATTCGCTCGTGATGCAGGTGGGCGCTGGCCATACTGCGTTCCTCAGCCAGACCGGCGCAGAGGCATTCTCCAACATTGAGCAGACGGGCGATGGCCAGGTCGCCAATGTGGTGCAAACCGGCGGCGCTTCGGGCATTCTCTCCTCCGTCGTGGTGCAGTCCGACAGTGGGCAGACGGCCACCGTGTCGCAAGCGGGCGACGGTCCGGCCACCTCCACGGTGACCCAGTCTGGAGGTCTCATGGTGGCTGAAGTCTCACAGGACGGGGAGGATCTCCTGTCCGACGTCCTGCAGGGCGCGGGTGAGGACAATTTCGCAGACGTGGCGCAGGCGGGCCAGGGCAAGACATCCTTCGTCACCCAGGAAGGGTATGGACACCTTGCCTTCGTGACGCAGGTGTCCGGCACGCCCTCGGTGTCGACAGTGATCCAGTCAGGCGTCGGCAACTCAGTCACCGTTTCGCAGTAGCGGCGCTCAGCGCGCGTCGCGGCGACGCCATCCGAGGCTATCCACCGAAAAGGTGAGCGCCGGCTTTTGGTTGCGCACAACCGTCGCATCGATCCGGAACAGCGCCACGTCGAAATCGCCGTCACCCGCCGGGTAGGCCACGCTGCGCGTAACCGCCGAGATGGCTGTGGCGCGCCAGCGCAGCTCGATGCCCGGCGACACCGCCATCTCACCCTGTGGCGTCGCCATCGGGTTTATGTCGCGGACTAGGGCAAGGGCGTTGCGCTGTGTGCTCACGTCCAGCGTCATCGCATCCATGCGGGCGTGCTGGCGTGAAAGGTCCATCCGCCAGCCAAGCAGCCCGCCAAGACCGATGCCTAGGATCGCAACGGCCAGCAGTGCTTCAAGCGCGCTGAACCCCCGTTGGCTGCGACGGCGGCTCACCGAACAGACGCTGCAAGGACGGTGGACGCCGCAAGCGCCGCAGCGAGCCCGACACCGAATGGCGTCTGCGTGCGCAGCGTCACGGGCATGCCCGTTCGTCGACCCGTGCTGAGGGCCGGCGCCGCTGTCCATACGGCGGTGAGCGCGGCGGCGAGGCCGGTCGCCAGCATGGCGGTATCGAGACCAAGGCTCGCGCCTATCACGGCGGCGAGCTTCACGTCGCCGAGACCCAGCCCTTCGACGCCGCGCCACGCGCGGTAGCCGAGCCGCACGCCGAGGAACATGGCGCCCATGATCGCGGCCGCCGTGAGCTGATCCTGCAACGGCAGATGCGTCGGCGCGGTGAACGCGAGCGCGGCAAGTGCCAGCACAAGTGCATCGGGGATGATCAGTTTGGCCAGGTCGATGCGGGCGATGGCGAGGCACACCGTCACCAGCGCGCCCACGTGCAGCGCCTCTGCCGGCGTCCTGCGGACGGCCCAGAGCACGGCGCCCGTGGCGAAGGCCGTCAGGGCGTGGAGCAGCAGATGCCCGGGCAGCCTCCCGCGCAGTTCCACATGCGCGATCGTGCCGGCCAGTGCCATGACCGCCATGGGCAGGACGGACGCGCGGAAGGTGTCGATTGCTTCCACCGATCACCCGATCGATTCATAGACGCTGGTCATCGCCCCAACGAGCCCCAGCACCACTGCGCCGATCACTAGGGCGACGACTGCTACCGCCGCCTGCTCCAGCAGCGCCGTTCCGCGCTTTATGGCGGTGCGAAGATCCTCCTCGTGCCTGTCGGCGATCACGGTGAACATGGCGCCGAGCTTTCCCGCCGCCTGGCCCGTATGGAGAAGGCTCCGGTCGATGGCGTCGAGGGCCCCCGATGCGCCGAAGGCTTCGGCCACCGGCCGTCCCGCCCGCAGGGCGCTGACGGACCCGCTGAGCCGGTCGCGGAAGCGTCCGGCGGGCGCAGCCTCGAACGACAGTGCCGCGGCGTCGAGGATGCCGACACCGGAATTCACCGCGAGCGCCATCAGCCGCGCCCACGCCGCGCGGTGGCCCGCCGTCACAAGCCCGCCGAAGCCCGGCAGCTCCGAAAGAACACGGGCGGACTGGCCACGGCCCTCCGGCGTCATGGCCGTCCACCACACTGCAAGCACGACGCCTGAGGTGATGAGCGGCAGCGCGACTGGATTGGCGTGAAAGAGCGCACCGAGATCAAGGATTAAGCGCGATAGGCCGCCGATGTCCGTGCGCGCGGGGCCGATCATTTCGGCAAAGCGCGGTACAACGACGGTGAATAGGAAGGCGAACGCGCTCGCCGCGGCGATGACGAGAAAAGCAGGGTAGGCCAGTGCATTGAGCACGTCGCGGCGCAGCGTCTGCGCGAAGCGTAACTGGCGGACAGCCTCCTCCAGAACCATCGCGAGATTGCCGTTGGTCTCGCCCACGCGGATCAGGGCGTAGACATGGGCAGGATAGCCTTGCAGGCCGGTCTGGAAGGCGCCGGCGATCGACTCGCCCCGGCGCAGCGCGGCAGCCGTCCCAAGAAGACGCGACGAGATTGCGCGATCCGTCAGGGCAGCGGCGACGGACTCCACGGCTTCAAGTAAAGGGATGCCCGCGCCGGTGAGCACGGAGATCTGCTGCAGAACAAGCAGGCGGTCCCCTGCCTCGTCGCTGCGTCGGCGCAGCCGCAAGGGTGATGCGCCGTCTTCCTGATCGTTGAGAGACAGCGGCACGATGCCGTCACTCTCGAGGCGAAGCAGCGCCGATCGCCTGTCCGGCGCGCGGATCACGCTTGAAACGGCCGCGCCATCCGCGCGCTTACCCTTGTACGCAAACGTGTGATCGCTGCTCATGCGCGCGGACCCCCGACGACACGCTGCACTTCTCGCACTGTCGTGACGCCGCCGCGCGCCTTGATGAGGCCGTCCTGCAGAACACTCCTGAAGCCGGACTGGCGACACAGGGCCTCCATCGTGGCCTCGTCGGCGCGCTGCCGGATGGCGGTGCGCAAGGCTGGGGTGATAGCCGCTGTCTCGAAAAGCGCTGTCCGGCCGAGGAAGCCTGTCATCGCGCAGCGTGGGCATCCCGCCGGCCTGCGCCAAGCGGGCGGCGTTTCGCTGGCGGCCGGCGCCATGTGCGCGCAAGCGAAGGCCTCGGCGTCCGGGTCTTCGGTCGGCACGCTGCAATGGGGGCACAGGCTGCGCACGAGGCGCTGGCCCACGAGGCCGCGCAGGACGTCCGCAATGAAATAGCCTTCGACGCCGAGATCCATCAGGCGCGACAGTGCGGCGATGGCGGACGTCGTGTGGAGCGTGGAGATGACGAGGTGCCCGGTGAGCGCCGCCTGCACAGCGATGGAGGCGGTCTCGGCATCGCGGATCTCGCCGACCATGATGACGTCGGGGTCCTGGCGCAGGATGGACCGCAGGCTCGACGCGAAGTCGAGGCCGATCTCCGGGCGCACCGGCGTCTGCAGCACGCCGGGCAGATCGATTTCAACAGGGTCTTCCACCGAGACGATCTTCCGCACGCCATCGTTGGCGTCGGTGATCAGCCGGTAAATGGTCGTCGTCTTGCCGGAGCCTGTCGGACCAGTGACCAGCAAAAGCCCGCTTGTGGCCGACGCCATGTCCTCGATGCGGGTGCGCTGGTCGTCGTCAAGCCCCAATTGCGCCAGCGTAGGCAGGCTCGACTGCTTCCCTAGAAAGCGGATCACGATCGATTCTCCCCACGTGGTGGGAAGCGAAGAGACCCGTGCGTCGATGGTTCTGTGACCAAGGCGCAGGCTCTGGCGGCCGTCCTGCGGCAGCCTGCGCTCGGCGATGTCCATCCCCGACAGTATCTTGATGCGCGAGGACACTGCATCGAACAATGCGCGCGGGACGGTGCGCCACAACATCAGCAGACCATCAATGCGGAAGCGCACCTTCAGGTCGTTTTCGAACGGCTCGATGTGGACGTCGCTCGCACGCCTTTCACTGGCCTCGGCCAGCATCGCTTCCACGAACGACACGACCGGCGCCTCCTCTGCCAGCTCGCGCAGGCTGAGCGCCTGTGCGCGGGTGGTCGCGGTCTCGCGGCCCGGCTCTGCGCCGAGCTCGGCGAAGTAGGGGCGCAGGGCCTGGGCATCGGCGCGGAAGCAGCGTGGCGCATCGGTATGCCACTGCTCGGCGGCTTCCTGCACGGCTGGATTGGCGATGTCGCTGCTGGCGACGCAGAGCCTGCGGGTTTCGCCGTCGCCCTCGAACCAGACAATCGTCTGGGTCTCGATCAACCAGCCCTGGGCTATGTGCAGCTGCTCCACGGCGTCGCGCACGGCGCTCGCTGCAGGCAGCATCTCGGAGGCGATCCAGTCGGCGCCTACCGTGGAACCCACCCCGCGGCCTTCATGGTTTTGAGGGGTCGCAGGGACGGCGCTCCCCATGGTCGCGGCGACATGAAGATGCTCGCGTTGCATGTTCAACCTCGTCTGCGCGCGCCTCGCGCCGCCGCCCACCGACGTCTCGCGCGGCGAGGGAAAAGTATTCTCAGTCCGCGCTGGCGCCGCGCATTTGATGCAGTCGGCCTTCATGGCCTGCAACGGCGTTCACCGTTTTGGCGTTCTCGCTTCATCTTTGGTGCAGAAGGCGTTTTCTCGCGCCATGGCAACCAGAGAACCGGGATCGACGCCGAAGCCCACGCGCGCGCACAGGCGGCTTGAGGAAGGTTATAGCCTTCTTGAGGTGCTGATCGTCCTGTCGATCATCGCGCTCATCGCAACTTTCGTCGGACCCCGCCTCATGGCGCAGCTTGATCGGTCCAAGGTGACGGCGGCGCGCGTGCAGATCCAGGCCATCGCATCCGCTATCGAAACCATGCGGCTCGACCTCGGGCGCTACCCGACCGATCAGGAGGGGCTTGAACTTCTGGCGACTTCCCCCTCGCGAGGTCTCGACGACGGCGATGCGTGGCGTGGCCCCTATCTCGACGCCGGGGTGCCAGAAGATCCCTGGGGCCGCGCCTATGTGTACGCTGCGCCGGCGGCGCCGGAGGGCCGCCCGAGGGTCGCCAGCCTCGGCGGAGACGGCAAGCCGGGCGGCGAGGGCCTTGCGGCCGATATCGTCTTTGGCGGCGAGGACTGACCGGCCATGACGCGGCGGTGGGAGCGCGGCCTCTCCGTCCTTGAGGTCCTCATCATGCTGGCGGTCGGCGCGCTGGCG
>JAIYAO010000058.1 GCA_027488965.1 Alphaproteobacteria bacterium | reverse complement strand
GCTGCCATGGCGCGTGCTCGACGCGGCCGATTTCGCCGTCCCGCAACATCGTGAACGCCTGATCCTCATGGGCGCAAAGCGCACAGAGATTTTGCCCGAGTATCCGATGCCGACGGTCTGGCCCGCCGATGGAGAGCCCATCCTAGGCCTTGAGCGTGGGCCCACCTGCGGCGATGCGCTGGGCGATCTGCCCGATGCCGATTCATTTGCAACGCTAGACTCCAGCGATAGCGTCAAGACCACGCGTTTCGGCGCTCCCAGCAAATACGCCGCCGACCTCAGGTGTCTTTCCAACGATGCCTGGCGTCTCGGCCACATGCGGCGATGGAACCCGGTCATTCTGACATCCAGTGCGCGCACTGAGCATACCGACATCTCCCGGCGCCGATTTGCAGAGACGGCGGCGGGTGCGGTCGAGCCGATTTCGCGCTTCTTCAAGCTGGCGCCGGACGGCCTTTCGAACACCCTGCGTGCTGGCACAGACGGAGCTCGCGGCGCCTTCACCAGCCCGCGACCGATCCACTACCTCTATCCGCGCTGCGTCACGGTGCGCGAGATGGGTCGGCTGCACGGTTATCCTGACTGGTTCCGGTTCCATGTCACCAAGTGGCACGGCGCGCGCGAAGTGGGAAACTCCGTGCCGCCTCCGCTGGCGCGGGCAGTCGGCACAGCAGTCGCTAGGGCTCTTGGCTGCAAGGTGAGCCGGTCTCGCCGGCAACTGGACCTGGGCGTCGCAGAACTCCTTTCGCTGGACATGTCGGCGGCTGCCTTGCATTTCGAGGTGCCGTCCCTCGTGTCGCGCCGGGACCGCAAAAGCGGCGCACGCAAGCGCAAGCAGAGCGAAATCGAGCGCGCGCGGCTGGACGCCAAGAGCCTTGTCCATGTCTGATCCCACCGGCGCCGAAGAAAACGCCTATAAGACTGTCTTGGCGAGGATTTTCTTCGCAAAGTATGTGGTCGGCCCGACAACTGTGGATTTCTCGCGCGCCGAACTGGAATCTGCAGTCAAGGATCTCGGTCTGGTTGTCGCCAATCTCGGGGACATTCTCTACGCCGCCAGAAGCAGGAACGGCATGCCTGCGGCGATAGTTCTGGCTCAGCCGCCCGGCATGGAGTGGGTGATCGAAGGAGCCGGAAAGTCGAAGTACCGCTTCAGGCTGACGCGCTTTGCCCAGATACTCCCGCGTAGCGACCTTGCGGTCATTGCAATCCCGGACGCGACGCCCGAGATCATCCGGGAGTACCGCCTCGACGACGAGCAGGCCTTGCTGGCTGTCATCCGGTACAACCGGTTTATCGACATCTTTCTTGGGCTCACGACCTACAGCCTGCAAAATCACTTGCGGACGTCCGTCGCCGCTATCGGGCAGATCGAGATTGACGAACTGTACGTGGGCATCGATTCTGGCGGCAGGCGCTGCATGATCCCAGTACAGGCAAAGGGCGGGAAGGATCGCATTACAACAGTTCAGACTCGGCAGGATCTCGCCTGGTGCGATGAGCGGTGGAGGGGCACGCCGTCGCGTGCAGTCGCCGCCCAGTTTATGGCCGACGAACGGGTGGCTCTACTCGAGCTTGCATTGCAGGACGATGAAGTGCGCGTGGTCGAGGAGCGTCACTACAAGCTCGTTCCCGCGCCGCAGGTCTAACACCCCACCCCTTCCCTCCGTCCCCGCACCCTGATACCCGCCGTTCATGGCCCAGGTGTTGATCGCCCCCTCCATCCTGTCCGCCGATTTCGCGCGGCTCGGCGAGGAGGTGCGCGCCATCGAGGCGGCGGGCGCCGACATGGTCCACGTGGACGTGATGGACGGGCATTTCGTGCCCAATCTCACCATCGGCCCCATGGTGGTGAAGGCGCTGAAACCGCACGCGAAAACGCCGCTCGACGTGCACCTGATGATCGCCCCGGTGGACCCCTACATCCAGGCCTTCCGCGACGCGGGCGCCGCCATCATCACCTTCCACCCCGAGGCCGGCCCCCACGCCCACCGCACCGCGCAGGCCATCCGCGCCTCGGGCGCAAAGGTGGGCGCCTCGCTCAACCCCGGCACCTCCGTGTCCGTGCTCGACGACCTGCTGGACGATCTCGACCTCGTGCTGGTGATGAGCGTCAATCCGGGCTTCGGCGGGCAGAAGTTCATCGACGGCGCGCTGCGCAAGATCGAGACGATCCGCAAGCGCATCGACGCCACGGGCCGCGACATCATCCTTGAGGTGGACGGCGGCGTCACCGCCGCCAACGCCGCCCGCATTGTGTCCGCCGGCGCCACCGCGCTCGTGGCCGGCACCGCCGTGTTCGGCGACGGGCCGGAGATGTACGCGGCCAACATCGCCAAACTCAGGGGCGGGTAGGGTGAGCGGTCGTGCGCGCCCCCATCCCCCCGCTGTGCGGGGGACTTCCCCCGCAAGCGGGGGAAGAAAGCACCGGCGCCCGTTTCTTCCCCCGCAAGGCGGGGGAAGTCCCCGCGCAGCGGGGGATGGGGGCGCGGTCGCGCCCGGCCCTGCCTAGATGGCCGGCGGCGTCCTTCCGCCGCGCGCCTGGCGCGGGTTGCTCGCCGCCGCCTCGGAGGAATGGCGGGCCACGCCCTTCTACCGGATGATGCTGCGCGGCGCCGATCCTGAAGCCATCACCCAGTGGGGCCGCGACGTGCGCGTGGGCGATTTCGCCCGCGGCATGGACATCGTGCGCGGCTCCTGGCGCATCGCCTCGGAGAAGCTGCCGGTGATGGCGCCCGCGCCGTGGAGCGCGCCGCCGCCGTCGCTGCACTTTGCGGCGCGGCTGCATTCCTTCTCGTGGCTGATCGACGTGGCGAGCGTGGGCGTGTCGGGGCAGGAGGCCGCCGCCGTGCTGATCGACAGCTGGGTGGAAGGGTTCGGGCGGGATTTCCACGCCGCCGCCTGGGCGCCGGAGCTGGTGGCGGAGCGGCTGTTTGCATGGCTGTGCCACGGTCGCGCCGCGTTCGAGCAGGGCGATCCGCTGCGCCGGCCGGACCTGCTGCGCTCCTTCGCGCGCCAGGCGCGCCACCTGCAGCTCGCCGTGCAGGACCTGCGCGAGCCGCTGTCGCGGGTGAAGGCGGGCGCGGCCCTCGTGCTTGCGGGCGTGAGCGGCATCCCCGACGGGGAGCGGCTGCGCGAGGAAGGGGAGGAGACGCTGGAGGAGGCGTGCGCCTCGCAGTTCCTGTCCGACGGCGGCCACCAGTCGCGCTCCCCGCAGGCGCTGCTGGAAGTGTACTGCGACCTGCTCGCCGCCGACGATGCGCTGGTGCGCCAGGGGCTGGAGACGCCGCGGCTGGTGCGCGAGGCGCTGCCGCGGGCCGCCGCCATGCTGCGCCTGTTCCGCATGAGCGACGGCAAGCTGTTCTGCGCCAACGGCGGGGCGGAGGGCTCCGTGGAAAGCCTGGAGGCCGCGCTGCGCGAGGCGGCGAAGGCGCGCGAATACAACTTCGCCACCACGTCCGGCTACCAGCGGCTGGCGGCGGGCGATGTGGTGCTGATGATGGACGTGGGCGGCGCGCCGGCGCCCGCCTACGGGGAGCGCGCGCACGCGGGCGCGCTGTCGTTCGAACTGTCGTGCGGGCCGGACCGGATCATCGTCAACGTCGGCTCCGGCATGGAGCTTTTGCCAGAGTGGCGCGCCGCGGGCCGGGCCACCAACGGCCACTCCACGCTGGTGATCGACGATGCGCTCTCCGCCGTGTTCTCGCAGCGGCGTGCGGGGCGGGGCGCCGCCCACCCCATCGGCCCCATCGTCGGCCAGAAGCGCACCGAGGAGGACGACGGCGTCCTCATCGACGCCCACCACGACGGCTACCGCGCGCAGTACGGCTACCTGCACCGGCGCCGCGTGTTCCTGTCGTCGGACGGCAAGCAGATGTGGGGGCAGGATGCGGCCGCGCCCCCGCTGGGCGGCGCGCGCGCCGGGCTCAAGCCCGCCGCCTTCGCCGTGCGCTTCCACCTGCATCCGCTCGTGCGCGCCGAACGCAGCGACGTCCACCAGATGACGCTCACGCCCCCCAATGGCCCGGCGTGGAATTTCGTCACCGACGCGCGGCGCATGGAGATCGAACACTCGATCTACCTGTCGGGAAACACCGGCCCGCAACGCGCGCGCCAGATCGTGCTCTACGGCGTGACCGACCCGAGCGCCCCGGAAGACCGCAGCCCCAACCTGGTGAAGTGGAAACTCGCGCGGGTGGCGTGAGGGCGGATGACGAAGATGCGGGCCTGCGTCACCTGTCTCCGGGGCATCGCGAAGCGATGAGCCCGGAGCCCATACGCGCCGTCGAGCAAGTCAAAAGCCCCGCCGTCAAAGCCTTTCCTGCATCACCGCGCGTATGGGTTCCGGGTTCGGCCTGCGGCCGCCCCGGAATGACTGAAGAGCTGGAACGATCGGGTCGAGAACCGCTCTTGGTGCTGTGCTGAGTTCGCCTCGCGCGCGTGCTTATCCTACAGCG
>JAIYAO010000025.1 GCA_027488965.1 Alphaproteobacteria bacterium | reverse complement strand
TGCGACGCGCGGTCAGGGATCGGCGGGGAGCGGGGTGAACTCGTCTTGGTCCGTGGGCGGCAAAGCGAAGCGCCCGGCCTGCCAGTCCGCCTTGGCCTGTTCGATCCGCTCTTTGGAGGAGCTGACGAAGTTCCACCAGATGTGGCGGGGCCCCACCGGCGCGCCGCCGAGCACGGCGACCACGCTGGGCTCCAGCGCGGTGAAGGAGGCGTCCGCGCCGAGGGCGAACACCGCCATGTGGGCTGACTCCACCCGCCGCCCGCCGACCTCCACCGCGCCGGACACCACGTAGAGCGCCCGTTCGGCGTGTTCCGCGGGCGCGGCGAATGCGGCGCCGGCGTCCATGTCGAGATGCCAGTAGAACAGCGGGGAATGCACCTGCACCGGCCCAGAGAGGCCGGACGCCGCCCCCGCGATGAGGCGCCCGCGCACGCCCTTTGCGTCGAACGCCGGCAGCGTGGCGGCGGGGTGGTGGGTGAACGCCGGGGCGATCTCTTCCTGCCCGTCCGGCAGCGCCACCCAGGCCTGCAGGCCCTCCACGGACCCGCCCTGCGCGCGCAGTGTCTCGAACCGCTCCGAGTGGGAGATGCCGCGCCCCGCCGTCATCCAGTTGACCGCGCCCGGCTGGATCTTCTGCTCCACGCCCAGGCTGTCGCGGTGGGTGATCTCGCCGTCGAACAGGTACGTGACGGTGGACAGGCCGATGTGCGGGTGGGGGCGCACGTCCACGCTGCGCGGAAAGCCGGGCGCCCAGGCGGCCGGGCCCATGTGGTCGAGGAACACGAACGGCCCCACCATGCGGCGCTGCGCGAACGGCAGGATGCGGCCCACCTCGAAGCCGCCAAGGTCGCGCCGGCGGGCGGGAAACAGAAGATCAATCATGGCCCAACGTAGGAGCGCGTCAGCGCCGCCGATAGGCCTTGCCGCGGTGGCCGCCCAGATCATGGAATGCGGTGACCACGTACCCGTCGGCGGGATCGTACACCACGATGAGGCTGTCGAGCGCCTCCCGGTCCGGCAAGGTCATCTCCCGCTTCATCCGCGCCAGCTTGCGCCGGGTGACCATGGCGGCCTTCAGCCCGCCCCAGACGTAGCAATCGATGTCGGCATGGGCGAGAACAAGGGCGAACAGCCGGGGCGGGATGCTGCGCGACTGGGACCGCCGCGCGGCGTGCCGCGAATACGCAGGCTCCCAGTCCGCGACCGACGGCATCACCGCCTCCACCGCAAGAGGCGCAAGTTGAGAACGGAACGCGGCGAAACTTGGACGGAGGCACCGCCATGCACCCTGAATTCCGTGTCATCGAGACCAACGGCGTGCGCTTGCGCTGCGCCATGGCCGGGGCCGGCCCGCTCGTGGTGTTCGTCCACGGCTTTCCCGAGAGCTGGTACTCTTGGCGCCACCAGATGGGCCCGGTGGCGGACGCGGGCTTCACCGCCTGCGCCATCGACGTGCGCGGCTACGGCGGCTCCGACAAGCCGCATCCGGTGGCCGCGTACGACATGGAGACGCTGACCGCCGACGTGGCGGGCGTGATTGCAGCACTTTCACCCCACGAAAAGGCCGTGCTGGTGGGCCACGACTGGGGCGCGCCCATCGTGTGGAACACGGCGCTGCTGCACCCCGACCGCGTGCGCGCGGTGGGCGGGCTGTCGGTGCCGTACACCGGCCCGCCCGCGATGCCGATGCTCGACATCTTCACCGAATTTTTCACGAAGAGAGGCCGCTTCTTCTACCAGGTCTGGTTCCAGGCGGAGGGGCCGGCGGAGGCGGAGCTGGAAGCAGACGTGCGCGGGGCCTTGCGCAAGTTCTACTACGCGCTCAGCGGCGATGCGCCGGACGGCACGTGGCCCGTCGACAAGGCGCACGGCGACACGCTGCTGCACCGCCTGCCCGATCCCGATCCCTTCCCCGCGTGGCTGACGAAGGCGGACGAGGACTACTACGTGGGCGAGTTCACCGCGTCCGGTTTCCGCGGGCCGCTGAACCGCTACCGCAACCACCAGCGCGATTTCGATTTCCTCTCGCGCTTCAAGGACCGCCGCATCGAACAACCCGCCCTCTTCATCGGCGGCGCGCGCGATCTCGTGCTCAAGATGTTTCCCGGCGCGGACCTCGTGGCGCTCATGAAGGCGCAGATGCCGAACCTCCGAGTGGCGGAAGTGCTGCCGGGGTGCGGACACTGGACGCAGCAGGAAAGGCCGGCAGAGGTGAACGCGCTGCTCCTGCCGTGGCTGAAGGGGCTTTAGGCGACCACGCTCTGTCGCGATCCCGCGCACCGGCGCCCGAAACAGGACCGCCGGCGCCCTCGCCGGCATACGGTGGCAAATCACGCACTAGCACGCAGGACGAAGCACCGGGCCGGCGAGGGCGCCGGCGGTCCTGTTTCGGCACCAGCTTTCCATTCCGCCGCAGCACAGCCGATGCAGAGACGGCCGGGGACGAGGTCGTCCCCGCGCCGGAGGCGACGCCGCTACCCCCACCGCTCCAGGTTGAACAGCTTCCGGTGCTCCTCCACCGCGTACGCGTCGGTCATGCCGGCGATGTAGTCGCACACGATGCGCGCGGTCTCCGGCGTGTTGGCGCCGGCGCAGCGGTCGCGCCATTTGTCGGGCAGGGTTTCGGGTTCGCGCAGGAACAGATCGAACAGGTCCTTCAGGATGCGGCGCGCCTGGCTGCGCATGCGCGCGACCTTGAAGTGCCGGTACATCCTGGACATCAGGAAGCGGCGCAGCGCCGTTTCGTGGGCGCGCATCTCGTCGGAGAACGCCACGATGGCCGTGTCCATCGCGCGCACGTCCTCGGCGCTCCTGGGCTCCGCCGCCGCCGCACGCCGGCGCGTCTCCTCCACCAGATCGGTAATGCGTGCGCCGATGAGCCGGCGCACCGCTTCGGCGGAACAGCGCTCCTCTGCCACACCGGGAAATTCGTCGCGCACGGCCTTGAACACGTCGCCCACGAACGGCAGCGCGATGAGTTCGTCCACGGTGAAGAGGCCCGCCCGCAGGCCGTCGTCGATGTCGTGGTTGTTGTAGGCGATGTCGTCGGCCAGCGCGGCCACCTGCGCCTCGGGGCCGGACCATGTCGCCAGTTCGAGATCGTGGCCGGCGCAGTAGTCGCGGATCGCCAGCGGCAACGCCTCGAACGCCCGGCGCGGCGTCACCAGCGGGCCGTTGTGCTTCACGACGCCCTCCAGCGTCTCCCACGTGAGGTTGAGGCCATCCCAGCGCGGGTAGCGCGCCTCAAGCTTGGTGAGCACGCGCAGCGTCTGTGCGTTGTGGTCGAAGCCCTCGAAGTCCTTCATGCAGGCGTCGAGTTCATCCTCGCCCGAGTGCCCGAACGGCGGATGGCCGAGATCGTGGGCGAGCGCGATGGTCTCCGCGAGATCCTCGTCCAGCCCCAGCGTGCGCGCCGCCGAGCGGGCGATCTGGGCCACCTCCAGAGAGTGGGTGAGCCGAGTCCGGAAATGGTCGCCCTCGTGGGCGATGAACACCTGGGTCTTCTGCTTGAGGCGGCGGAAGGCCGACGCGTGGACGATCCGGTCCCGGTCGCGCTGGAACGGGCTTCGGGTGGCGCTCTCGGGCTCCGGGTGGAGGCGGCCGCGGGAGCGGGCGGGGTCGGTGGCCCAGACCGCGCGGGGCGTCGCCCACCAGGCGTTTCCGCCGTCCGTTCTTGCCTTGGCAGCGCTCACCCGCTTCTCCTTTGGTCCGGCTGCCTCCATATAGCGATTTGGAGCCGGAACCCATGACTGTCACCGCCACCGACCTGACCCTCTCCGCCAGCGCCGCCCGGCGCATCAACGCCATCGTTGCCACGGAAGGCTCAGGCGGCGGGGGCCTGCGCGTGGCCGTGGAGGGCGGCGGCTGCTCGGGCTTTTCCTACGAGATTGACATTGTCCCCGGCCCCGACGCCGAGGACCTGATCGTTGAACGCGACGGCGCCCGCCTGTTCGTGGACCCCGTGTCCATCGCGTTCCTGAAGGGCTCGGAAGTGGACTGGGTCGAGGAGCTCATCGGCGCGAGCTTCAAGGTGCGCAACCCGAACGCCAAGACCAGCTGCGGGTGCGGGGTGAGCTTCTCGGTGTAGCTTGACCTGCCCCACCGTCGGCGCGCTAAGCCCTCCCCATCCTCCGGAGGCCCGCCCATGGACGTCGACACCGCCATCAAGACCCGCATCTCCACGCGCGTCTTCAAGCCCGATCCGCTGCCGCAGGCGATGGTGCGCGAGATTCTTGATGTGGCGCGCTGGGCGCCGTCGGGCGGCAACGTCCAGCCGTGGAAGGTGATCGCGGTGGCCGGGGCCGTGCGCCAGAAGGTGATCGACGCAGCGCAGGCCGCACTCGCCGCCAACCCGAAGGGTGAGGAAGGCGACCATCCCGTCTATCCCGCCGACCTCTGGGCCCCGCACCGCGACTGGCGGTTCAAGGTGGGCGAGGACATGTATGCGCTGCTGGGCATTCCCCGCGAGGACAAGATGGCCCGGTTCGCGCATCTTGCGCGGAACTTCCAGTTCTTCGATGCGCCGGTGGGGCTCTTTTTCGTGATCGACAAGCGCATGGGCCACGGCCAGTGGGCGCACATGGGCATGTTCATGCAGTCCGTGGCGCTGGCCGCCCAGGCCCGCGGCGTCGCAAGCTGCATGCAGGAAGCGTGGGCGCGGGTGCGCGCGACGCTGGCCGCCCACTTCGCCCTGCCGGACACCGAGATGATCTACTGCGGGATGGCGCTCGGCTACGCAGACCCGGACGCAAAGGTGAACACGCTGCGGTCGGACCGGGCGGAGGTGGACACCTTCGCCACCTTCCGCGGCTTCTGACGCGCGCTATCGTTAACAAATTTCGCCGCGGCCGGACCCTTGCAGGGGGAAAAGCGTTCACGCTTTCGCCAACCCCCGGAGACCGTCATGCGTCCGCTGTTCTGGCCCGTCAGCCCCCCGCGCGCCCTTGCGCTGCCCCGCCTGCGCCCTTCCCGCGATCTCTTGCTCGCGGCGCTGGTGGCGGCGTCCACCATGACCGTTGCCTGGACCTTCGCCATGGTGGCGGCCCTGGTCATCATCACCGGCTGAGGCCTTACTCGCGCGGCTTGCGCAGCGTGCCGCGGGCGAGGTCGAGCACGCCGTCCTCGGCGAAATCCACCGCCGCGAAGAACGCGCCCATCGCCAGCAACCACAGCACCGGCCCCACGATCACCGCCGGGGCCCAGTGGCGGGCGTCGGCCTCCAGCGACCACGCGGCGCCCGTGGCGAACACGCAGATCACCGGCAGGGACCACGCCGCGAACGCCGCGATGGCGTGCAGCCGCGGCGAGGCCCACGCCGCGCGCTCGTCGCGGGACATGAGCCGCTCGGCGCGCCGGATCGCGGCCCAGCCCAGCAGGACGTTGAACACGCTGAACGCGCCGAGAAACATCACCATGGGTTGAGCCTAGCACGGCGCATGGGCTAGGTCGCGGGCTCCACGCGAGAACCGCCCCCATGTCCCACAGTCCCGCCCCGGACGCGCCCGCCCGCGCGCCCTTCACGCTGGCCGACGCCGCAGCCCTGGCCGTGTGCACGCTGGCGTGGGGCACCACCTGGTACGCCATCACGCTGCAGTTCGGCGTGGTCGATCCGGCGGTGTCGGTGGTGTACCGCTTTGTCATCGCCGCGGCGGTGCTGATGGCGTGGGCGGCGCTCACGCGCGCCTCGCTGCGGCTCAGCGCGCGCCAGCACGCGGCGGCGTTCGCCATGGGGCTCGCCACCTTCGCGCTGCAGTATCCGCTGGTCTATGCCGCCGAGACGATGCTCGCGTCGGCGGTGGTCGCGGTGCTGTTTGCGGCGCTGGCGTTCGTGAACCTGATCCTCTTTCGCCTCCTCTTTGCGCAGCGGCCCGCCGCCACCGCCTGGATCGCCGCCGCACTCGGCGTGGCGGGCGTGGCCCTGCTGTCGTGGAGCGAACTCACCGCAGCGCAGATGGAGCCGGCCGCCGTGCTTGGGCTTCTCCTCACCTTCGCGGCGATCCTGGCCTGCTCCTTTGGCAATGCGGCAGCGATGACGGCGGGACAGACCGGCGCCAGCATCGTGGCGTCCACCGCGTGGGCCATGGTGTACGGCGCGGGCCTGCTGGCGTTTTACGCCGCCGCGCGCGGCCTGCCGTGGACGTTCGACCCGCGACCCGCGTACGTATGGTCGCTGCTCTATCTCGCCGTCATCGGCTCGGTGCTCGCATTCCTGCTCTACTTCGGGCTGGCGCGCCGCCACGGCTTCGCCACCGCATCGTATATTTCCGCACTCACGCCGCCGGTGGCGATGGTGGTGTCCACGCTGTTCGAGGACAAGGTGTGGACGGCTACGGCCTTCGCAGGCGTCGGCGTCATCGTGGCCGGACAGTGGCTTCTGACGCGCACGCCACGCGCGTGATTTCCCGCTTCATTGTTGACGATTGCAGTCATGCGCGGTACCAACGCTCCCCAAGTTGATTTAGCTCCAAGGTTCTCGATGCCCTTTTGCACGCCCCACTTAAACCCAGCGCCGGCTTGCGGCGATTGGCGGGCGTGCGCGGCTTCGGGCCGGATGCACATCCACCAGTAACCCGCAGAAGGCGCTTGCCTATCAACCGCACCGCGCGGCGGCGTGCGCACCTGTGCGCCGTCCACGCGGCCCCGCGCCCTGTGGACGTTCGTCATGCTGCGTACCCAGACGCCGGCGCCAGAAGTGCGCGCGGCGGACCCTTCGCCGCTCTTGCGGCTGATCGCCGGCGACTATGCGGCGCGCGTCGCGGAGCTGTGGCCCGCGCCGCACGGCGCGTATCTCGAGATGCCGTCGCAGCGGCGCCATCTCACGCACGTCGTGCTCGACTTCGCGTCCGCACCGCGCGCGGCGATGGCGCAGGCGCTGCAGTACGCGCGCGCAGACGCGGTGGCGCGAGATTTTCTCGGCGCCCTGCCGCCGGGCTTCGTGAGGCTGCTGGGCCGTCTCGGAGAGGTGGCGTGGGCGGGGGAGGACTATCTGCGCCTTGTGGCGCTGTTCCACGATGCAGACGCCGCCCTGGTGCTGCGGCAGACGCCGGCGCTGACCGCCGACCAAGTGCGCGCGCTCGACGCGCTGGCGCCGCCTCTGCGCGCGCCGGCCCTCGTGCGCCACCTCGCCGACCCCGTGCACGCAGCGCTTCTGGACGAAGCCTGGCGCGCGCTCCGCGACGTGCGCGGCGAGGACGCCGCCCGCGCCGCCGCCGCCCGCTGGGCGCGGGCGCGGGACGCCGCGCGCCTGCTGGAGATGGCCGCCGCCGACATGGCGCCGCAGCGCTTCGATCCGGCGCCCTTTCCGGCGCACGCGGACCTGCGCCGTTTCGGTGGAACGGCGACGCTGGCGGATGCGGGCCGGCGGTTCCGCAACTGCCTTGCGGCGTACGGGGAGCGCGCCGCGGAGGGCTTCATGGCGCTCTACGAGTGGGCGGGGCCGCCGCCCGCCGCGCTGGCGCTCGCCCGCGACGGCTTCTTCGGCTGGCGGCTGGAGGAGGCGCGCGGCGTCGGCAACACGATCCTGGAGCCGCCGGCGCGCGATGCGCTCATCGACACCCTGCGGTCCCTCGGAGTCCGCGTGGGCCGGCCCGGCCGCGATCTTCGCGATCGCCTGCGCCGGGCGGCGGGCGATCCGCACGTCTGGGTGGACGATGGGGAAACCGAACTGACGGCCTTCGGCCTGTAGCCTGCCGGTTGACCTGCCTAGCGTCCGCTCCGGACGGGCGCTAGGCAGGCGCCATGTCCGATCCCACCCAACTCACCCAGCTCGGCGCGCCCGCGGCGCTGCCGGCCAGCCCCGACCAGGCCGTGCTCGAGCGCGTGGCCAACCCGCATCCCGATGCGCTCTATCTGGCCCGCTTCGCAGCGCCGGAGTTCACGTCCCTGTGCCCCGTCACCGGCCAGCCGGATTTCGGCCACCTCGTGATCGATTACGCGCCGGCGGAGTGGATCGTGGAATCCAAGAGTCTGAAGCTTTTCCTCGGCAGCTTCCGCAACCACGGCGCGTTCCACGAGGACTGCACGGTGTACGTGGCCAAACGTATCGTCGATCTGCTCGCGCCGCGCTGGCTGCGCATCGGCGGCTACTGGTACCCGCGTGGCGGCATCCCCATCGACGTGTTCTGGCAGACGGGGCCGGCGCCCGAAGGCCTGTGGGCGCCCGACCAGGGCGTGCCGGGCTATCGCGGGCGCTAGAAGCGCGTGGTGAGCGCCGCCACGTCCGGGCGTGCACGCTCCGGCTGCGCCTCGACCTGCGTGCCGCGGTGCACGAATCCGGCGATCCGCTCGTGGTCGGCAAGGCCGAGCGCCGCGCGCGCTTGGGCGTCGTAGCAGGGCCAGCCGGTCAGCCACACACCGCCGAACCCCATCGCGTGCGCCGCCACCAGCAGCGTCTGCGTCACCGCACCGGCGGAGAGGATCTGCTCCCACTCGGGAATCTTCGGATGCGCGGCGGCGGTGGAAACCACCGCCACCACCAGCGGCGCGCGCGTGAACGTGGCGCGGGCGGCGGCCAGCGTCTCGGCGGTGGCGTCGCCCCGCGCTTCAAGGACGCCCGCCAGCGCAGCGCCGGCCCGCACGGCGCCGTCGCCCTCCATCACGATGAACCGCCACGGCGCCAGCTTGCCATGGTCCGGCACGCGCGTGGCCAGCCGCAACAGCGCCGCCAGCTGCGCAGGCGACGGCGCGGGCGCCGCCAGATGAAACGGCTTCGAGGAGCGCCGCTCTGCCAGGAGGCGCAGGGTATCGGCGGACGCACGCACGGGCGCACTGGGCGCGCTCTCGGCGGGAAAGTCAGGGACGGCGGCGGGATCGAGACTCATGGCCCGTGTTTCGGCGCACCAGCCCCGTCGCGCAATCGCAAATCCGGCAGGTCAGCGTTTCCCGCTCACAGCCGCACCAGATATGCGTGCGTCCCCTCCAGCACCCGGACGCCGTCCTGGTTGTCCACCGTCGCCGTCATGGTGACGACGCCGGTGGTGCGCTGACGGTCGAGGGCGGAGATCTCCAGCAGCGGGTAAAGCGTGTCGCCCGGATAGACCGCCTTCAGGAACTTCGCGCGCACCTCGGTGAAGCCCACCAGCTTCTCGGCGATGACGTGCGGAAACAGCCCAGCCCCCGCCGCCGTCAGCGCCAGCACCATGAGGCCGTGGGCCAGGAGGTCCCGGTGGCCCTGCGCCGCACAGTAGGGGCGATCGTAGTGGATCGGATGATTGTCGCCGCTGAGCGCCTGGAAGGCGGAGAAGTGCGCATCCGTCAGCGTGCGCGCCGGACACGGGAAACGCTCGCCCACGACGAGTTGGTCGAACGTGCGCGGCGGGACGAGAGGTCGGGAGAAGGGATCGAGGGCCATTGGCCCTTCTGTTTCGACCGGCCGCGCGGCACAAGAGCCCATGCACGAAGACAACCCATGGCGCTTCCTCGCCTCCCGCACCGTGTACGACAATCCGTGGATCAGCCTCGTGGAGCACGACGCCATCGATCCCGCCGGCGTGCGCAAGCCCTACGGCATCGTGCGGTTCAAGAAGCTGGCGGTGGGCGTGCTGCCGGTGACGGACGATGGCCATGTCCACCTGGTGGGCCAGTGGCGGGTGCCGCTGGGCCGGTACTCCTGGGAAATGCCCGAGGGCGGTTGCGAGGCGGGTGAGGACCCCGCGGCCTGCGCGCGCCGGGAACTCGAGGAGGAGGCCGGCGTACGGGCGGCGACCCTGCTGCCCATCCTGGAAATGGACCTCTCCAATTCGGTGACCGACGAGGCCGCCATCTGCTTTCTCGCCACCGGGCTCACGCCCGGCGCGCCGGCCCCGGAGCCGGTGGAGGTCCTGCGCCACCGCACCGCCCCGTTCCGCGAGGTGCTGGAGGACGTGGCCGCCGGGCGCATCCGCGACGCCCTCACGGTTGCCGCCGTGCTGCGGGCGTACCACATGGCGAACACCGGGCGGCTCGATCCCGCCCTGTCGCGCGCCATGCTGGCTGACGGAACGCCCGCGGTGCGGTAAGAAAGCTGAGCAGAGGCGAGGACCATCATGGCCGAACTCAAACCCCGGGTGTTCGAAGTATCCGGCGGCGTCTGGTCCCAGCTGCGCGTGGAGGCCATGCAGGCCGCCGCCGAGGAGCCGCTGCTGGCGAGCTTCCTGCACGCCAACATCCTGCACCACACCCGCATCGAGGACGCGCTGTCGTATCACCTGGCGTCCAAGCTGGGTGGCGGCGACATGAACCCGCTGCAACTGCGCGAGGTGGCCGCCGAGGCCTACGCCAGCGAGCCCGAGATCGCCCGCCAGGCCGAGCGCGACATGCGCGTCACGCGCGAGCGCGATCCCGCGTGCCGCACGTACCTGCAGCCGTTCCTCTACTACAAGGGCTACGCCGGCCTGCAGGCCTACCGCATCTCCAACTGGCTCTGGCGCCACGAGCGCGAGGAGCTGGCGTTCTACCTGCAGAGCCGCATCAGCGAACTGTTCTCCGTGGACATCCACCCTGCCGCCAAGATCGGCGCCGGCGTGTTCATCGACCACGCGCACGGCATCGTCATCGGCGAGACGGCCGTGGTGGAGGACGATGTGTCGATGCTCCATTCGGTGACGCTCGGCGGCACCGGCAAGGAAACCGGCGACCGGCACCCCAAGATCCGCCGCGGTGTGCTGATCGGCGCGGGCGCCAAGGTGCTGGGCAACATCGAGGTGGGCGAGGACGCGCGGATCGCCGCCGGCTCCGTGGTGCTGACCAACGTGCCCCCGCGCTGCACGGTGGCCGGCGTGCCGGCGCGGCCCGTGGGCGGGGTCTGTTGCGAGGAAGCGCCGTCGAAGAAGATGGACCAGCTCCTCGATGAAGCGGTGCTGACGGCTTACGGCGACGGGATCTAGCCCAGATCGCGGGCTTCGGTTGCGATCACACGCCCCCAGCCCTCATCCCGAGCCCTTCGTAGAACGGGGGCCTTGCACGCACGAACCCGCCTGCGCATCAGTCGACGGGCCCAGGGTGAGGGAGGTCGGCGCACTTTCACAACGCGCTGTCGCCGCCTAGGATTTCCTCAACGAAAAGGCGGGAGGCCCTCATGCGCGACTTCGAAGACAAGATCCTGCTCGTCACCGGCTCCGCCACGGGCCTCGGCGCCGCGATCGCCGTGGGCGCAGCGCGGCGCGGGGCGAAGGCCATCGTGCTCAACTGCACCAAGAGCCTCAAGGAGGTCGAGGAGACCGCCGATCTCGTGCGCGCCGCCGGCGCGGAGGCCATCGTCGCGCAGGGCGATGTGTCCGATGACGCCGCCTGCCGCAGCCTTGCGCAGGCCGCCGCCCCCTACGGGCGCATCGACGCGCTGGTGAACAACGCAGGCATGACGAAGCAGGTCCCCAACCACGCCGACCTGGACGGACTTTCCAGCGAGGATTTCCTGCGCCTCTACGCCGTCAATGTGGTCGGCCCCTTCCAGATGGTGCGGGCCGCCCGGATGCTGCTGGAAGCGGCGGCGAAGCCTTCGGTGCTCATGATCTCCTCCATTGCCGGCGTCACGGGCATCGGCTCCTCGGTGGCGTATGCGGCCTCCAAGGGCGCGCTCAACACCATGACGGTGTCGCTGGCCCGGGCGCTCGCGCCGAAGATCCGCGTCAATGCACTGTGCCCCGGCTTCATCGACACCCGCTGGTTCACGGACGCCTTCGGGGAGGCCACCACCCAGCGCATCCGCGAGAACGTGGCCGCCACCACGCCCCTCAAGGTGGCCTCCCAGCCGGAGGACATCGCCGACGCCGGTCTTTTCCTCATCGGCGACCATGCCCGCCACGTGACGGGGGAAACCCTGCTGGTGGATGCGGGCCTGCACCTCGGCTACGCACCGCTGGCGGCCCGCTGACCTGGCGGCGGCGGCGGGAATTGGCGCCTATTCGTGAGGCGAACGGGCCCATTTGCGGTGCAACTCCGCAACACCCGCGGGAAAACGCGCGGAATGGCGCCCTGCGCCCGTGACCGCCGTCGCGAAGCTGTCAAAAACATTCCTTGTTAACCGCGAGCGGGCATGTGTGCCGCTGAGGCGAAGCGTCCCCTTGGTGGAGCAGGATCGCAGGTACTACACCGGCGCGCGCCGGATATTGGAGGGATCGAATGAAAAAGTTGAACATGCTGGTGGGGGCCGCCGTCCTCGCCATGGCGGGCACCGCCACGGCCGCGCACGCCGAGGGCGCCTTCACGGGCAACGTCGCCCTGACCACGGACTACAAGTTCCGCGGCATCTCGCAGACCGAAGGCTCGCTCGCCATCCAGGGCGGCTTCGACTACAGCGAAGGCATCTTCTACGCTGGCACCTGGGCGTCGAACCTCGACCTTGAGGAAGCCTCGATCGGCACCGCCGGCCTCGACGCCAGCACCGAGATCGACGTGTACGCCGGCTTCAAGCCGGTGGTCGGCCCCGTGACCTTCGACCTCGGCGTCATCGGGTATTTCTACCCGGGCGCGGATGAAGAATCGATCGGCATCGGCGAACTCGACTACATCGAAGGCTACGTGAAGGCCTCGATCACCGTCGCCGAGAAGCTGGCCCTGGGCGGCTCCGTGTTCTACTCGCCGGAATTCACCGCCGAGACGGGCAATGCCTACTACCTCGAAGCCACCGCGGCCTACCCGCTGACGGACGTGTTCACGGTGTCGGGCGGCGTCGGCTACCAGAGCGTCGACGACGTGAGCGGCGTGTTCGTGTCGTCCACGGGCGCTGCGGAAGCCAGCGACGAGTACGCGACGTGGAACCTGGGCGGCTCGATGTCCTACCAGGGCTTCACGCTCGACCTCCGCTACGTCGACACCGACATCAAGGACAGCAGCCTGTTCCTCACGGACGCCTACACCACCGAGGGCCGCACGGACGAGAGCTTCATCTTCACGATCAAGCGCGCCCTCTAGGTCTCCTCCTCTCTCCTCAGGAGGGTGTGCAAACGGAAAGGCCGTCGCTCCCCGGAGCGGCGGCCTTTTCGTGTCCGGCTCCTGAACTCACCGCGGCCCCGGAGATGCGCGAAGCCAGGTGCGCGAGCGTCTGAAAATCCGTGCGCCGTTTACCGCCCCTTTACCGCGCCCGCGCATCCTCTTGGACACGCGCTTCAGGCGCACTGTTCGCACGAGGGCCGCGTCGGAAACGGCCTTAACGAACGGCAAACGGGCTCAAACAGAAGGTCTCCCACAGGTTCAGCGTTTCGGTTTCACGTTTCGGTTTCACCTGCTCTGCTCCAGTACGGCCGCCGCGCTACTCCCGCGGCGGCCGTCTTCGTTTCGGGCTCACGCCGGAGCGCGCGTCCGCCAGAGCGAGTACACCATGGAGCCGCCGAGCAGGACGAGCGTGGCGATCAGCGACCAGTGCGCCTCCAGGTACGGCACCACGTGCAGTTCCTTGTAGAGGCCGAAGTTCCAGACGATCTTGCACCCGATCAGCACCAGCACCAGCGCCAGCCCCACCTTCAGGTACTTGAACCGCTCCACCGCCGCGGCGAGCATGAAGTACATCGAGCGCAGGCCCAGGATTGCAAAGATGTTCGACGTGTAGACGATGAAGGGATCGCGCGTGACCGCAAAGATCGCCGGCACCGAGTCCACCGCGAACACGATGTCCACCAGCTCCACCATCACCAGCGCCAGAAACAGCGGCGTGGCGAACAGCACCATCCGGCCTTTGGCGTCGGGCAGGCGCACGAAGAAATTGTGGTTCGTGATCTGATCCGTCATCCGGATGCGCCGGCGCAGGAACTTGAGGACCGGATTGTCCTCAAGCTTCATCTCGTGCTCTTCCTTCGCGGTGAGCATCTTCCAGCCGGTGTAGATGAGGAACGCCGCGAAGATGAACAGCACCCAGGAGAACTGGTTCACCACCGCTGCGCCCACGCCGATGAAGATCGCGCGGAACACGATGGCGCCGATGATCCCCCAGAACAGCACGCGGTGCTGGTACTCGCGCGGCACCGCGAAGAACGTGAAGATCATCGAGATGACGAAGATGTTGTCGAACGCCAGCGCCGTCTCCAGCAGGTAGCCGGTGAAGAACTGGATCGTGGCCTGCCCATTCAGGTCGCGGGTGCTGTCGTAGAATTCGGGCGGCGGCGTGTAGCCGAAATAGACATAGGCGCCGAACGCCAGGGCGAGCGACGCAAACAGGCCCCACATCGTGGCGCTCTTGGCGGGAGAAACGACCTCGTCTTTCTTGTTGAGCAGGCCGAGATCGACCCAGAGCAGAAATCCGATGAAGGAAAGGAACGCCAGCCATAGCCATACAGGCTGGCCCGCGAAGACGCTGGTCAGGAAGTCCAAGGGTACGCTCCCACGTGCGGCGCCGCGTGCGCGCCATCAGGGCGGAGTCCGACATCGCGCGCGCCGCCGCACACGCCAGAGGGGCCCGGACTGGGTTCGATCTAGTCAAATGGGGCGGCCCCGGGAACCTGTCAGCCCACGAGCTGCTCACAAAATCGTTAGCGGCCAACACGCCGCAGGCGCTGGTGCGGACGGTGGGACTTGAACCCACACCGCCTTGCGGCGAACGGATTTTAAGTCCGCTGCGTCTACCGGTTTCGCCACGTCCGCGCCCAGTGGTCCTAGCCAAAGCGATCGGCGGTGGCGAGGGTTGCGGCGCGGGCGCGGGTTGGCCGCACTTGACCTTCCGTCACCGCACCGGGATCAGGACCGGGCAAGGAAGGGGGACATCTGTGCCGACACGACCGAAAGCCCCCCGTCCGGCGTTGCCCGCCCCCGATGCCCACAACAGCCAGCGTGTCTGGATGCTGTGGCGGGCGTTACGGGACAAGTTCAGCTTCTGGCGCTTCCTGGCGTTCGCCCTTGGTTTCCGCCGCCGCTACTACCTGCGCTACGACGCCATGGACCCGTTGCGCCGCAGCGCGCAGGCGCGCGCGGTCCAGGCGACCCTGGCCGACGCCACGCGGGCGGAGCTGGAGGGACTGCATGGACTGGCCCAGCTCAACGCGCGTCGGCAGGACAGTTTTCTGCGCGCGATCCTGTTCGCCTACATCACCATCCCGCTGGGCGTCGGCGCCGTCTGGGCCCAGGTCGAGCCGGGCGCGCTGACGCAATCGCTCCAGGCCTATCCCTCGTTGTGGGGCGGCGGCTTCGCGGGTCTGACCGTGGCCGTGCTCTACCGCTTCATGGCCGACTGGCGCGCGCGGGACCTGGAGGGAACGCTGGCCATGGCGCTGATCGAACGGGACGCCGCGGCCCCGGACGCCTAGGCCTGCACTTCGCCCTGAACGCCGAGGTCCTGCGCGAGCGCCAGCAGCCCGGCCTGCCCGCGCGCCAGCGCGGCTGCATCGGGGCTCCGCGCCACAAGATGGACGCCGAAGCCGTCGGGCGGCGCATACCAGGGATAGGACCCGAAAGAGACCGCAGGCTCCGCCCGCTGCAGAGCCTCCAGCGGCGCCGCCAGATCCCCCTCCCGCAGGCCCGCGGCGCGCACCGTCACGCTCTGCACCACCGCGCCCCGCTCCAGCCGCGGCGCCACATCCTCCAGCATCGCGCGCATGATGGATGGTACGCCCGCCATCACGAACACGTTGCCCAGCTGGAAGCCGGGCGCCTTGGACACAGGATTGGCGATCAGCGTCGCGCCTTCAGGGATCCGGGCCATGCGCAGGCGGGCCTCGTTCAGCTCCGTGTGGGCGCCGTAGTGGGCGGCGAGGATGGCGCGCGCATCGTCGCGCACCCCGATGGGCACGCCGAAGGCGGCGGCGATGGCGTCGGCGGTCTTGTCGTCGTGGGTGGGGCCGATGCCGCCGGTGGTGAAGACGTAGGCGTAAGCGGCGCGCAGCGCGTTGACGGCGGCGGCGATATCCTCCGGCGCATCCGACACCACGCGCGCCTCCGCCACCTGGATGCCCAGCGGCGCGAGGAAGTTGGCGATGGTGCGCAGGTTGGTGTCCTGGGTGCGCCCGGAGAGCAGTTCATCGCCGATGATCAGCACCGCAGCGCGGATGAGGGAGACGGCAGACATGGCCCCCACGTAGCGCGCCGCGGCGGGTGGGCATAGACACCGCCCATGCGTTTCGACCCGCCCCTCGTCCCCGCCACGCTGGACCGCCGCTACAAGCGCTTCCTCGCGGACGTGACGCTGGAGGACGGCGGCGGCGCCACCGCGCACGTGGCCAACTCCGGCAAGATGCTGGGGCTGGACGCGCCGGGGTCGCGTGTGTGGCTGGCGCCCGGCACGGGCAAGCTGCCCTGGTCGCTCAAGTTCGTGGAGACGGCGCGGGGCTGGGCGGGCGTGGACACGCACCTGCCCAACCGGCTCGTGGGCGAGGCGCTCCGGGCCGGCGCCCTGCCCGAGTTCACGGACTACCGCGACGTACGCGCCGAGGTCCGCTACGGCGACGCGAGCCGGGTGGACTTTCTGCTCAGCGCGCCCGATGGGGGCCGGCTCTGGCTGGAGGTCAAGAACGTCCACCTGCAGCGCACGCCGGGACTGGCGGAGTTTCCCGATTGCGCCGCCGCCCGCAGCGCCCGCCACATGGGCGACCTCGCCCGCCAGGTCGCCGCCGGCGACCGCGCCTGCGCCTTCTTCGTGGTCCAGCTCGACTCCGTGGACCGGTTCGCCCCCGCCGCCGACCTCGATCCCCTTTTCGCCCGCGCCTTCGGGGAGGCCCGCGCGGCGGGCGTGGAGATCGTCGCCTACGCCTGCGCCATGAATCCCGAGGGGATCGGCCTCGCCCGCCGGATCGCCGCCTGAGCCGCAGATCGCTCGACACAGGCGCCGGTGCGCGCGCAAGCTGGCGTCGAGGAGATGCCAAGCATGGACATGAGCGCCCACCTGAACCAGCTCCAGATCGGGTCGCTGCCCGATTTCCTCCGCATGGAATGGACCGAGGCGCGAGAGGGGATCGTCCGGGGACGCTTCCGGGTGGAGCGCAAGCACATGGCGCCCAACGGTTTCCTGCACGCAGCCAGCGTCGTGGCGCTGGCCGACAGCGCCTGCGGCTACGGCTGCCGCATCGCCTCCCCGCCGGAGGCCACGGGATTCACCACCATCGAGATCAAGACCAACTACCTCGGCACCACCCGCGAAGGCCTCGTCACCTGCGTGGCGCGGCTCATCCATGCCGGGCGGATGACCCAGGTGTGGGACGCCGACGTGGCGTCCGAAACCGCCGGCAAGACCATCGCGTTATTCCGCTGCACCCAGATGCTGCTCTACCCGAAGGACTAGGCCAAAGAACTAGGACTCGGCGCAGCGGTTCAATCGGAGCCCCGGCGTGCTATATGGGGCGGTGTCCCCGCGACTCTTCCGGAAACCTGATGTTCGTTGAAACCGCCCCGCAGCCCGCCCGCACAGCCGGCGTCGTCAAGATTCACGGCCCCGAGGCCTTCGCCGGCATGCGCGCGGCGGGACAGGTGGCGGCGGCGTGCCTCGACATGCTGGTGCCCCACGTGCAGGCGGGCGTGACCACCGGTCGGCTCGATGATCTCGCGCGGGAGTTCGTGTTCGACTCCGGCGCCGCCCCGGCCTGCCTGTTCTATCGCGGCTACCGCCACACCATCTGCACGTCGATCAACCACGTGGTGTGCCACGGCATTCCCGGCACGCGCGTGCTGCGCGACGGCGACACGCTCAACATCGATGTCACCGTGATCGTCGACGGCTGGCACGGCGACACGAGCCGCATGTACGCCGTGGGCGAAACGCGCAAGCGCGACCGCCGCCTGATGGATGTGACCTACGAGGCGATGATGGCCGGCATCGCCGCCATCAAGCCGGGCGCCACGCTGGGCGATCTCGGCCACGCGATCCAGCGCCATGCGGAGGCGGAGCGCTTCTCCATCGTGCGCGATTTCTGCGGACACGGCGTCGGCCGCATCTTCCACGACGCGCCCAACATCCTGCACTACGGCAAGCCGCGCGACGGCATGCTGCTGCGGGAGGGCATGATCTTCACCGTGGAGCCGATGGTGAATGCCGGCGGGCGGGATGTGAAGGTGCTGGGCGACGGCTGGACCGCCGTGACCAAGGACAAGCAGCCCACCGCGCAGTTCGAGCACTCTGTGGGCGTGACGGCCACGGGCGTGGAGATCTTCACCACCTCCCCCGCCGGCCTCCACCAGCCCCACCAGACGCCCGGCTGACGCCGTGGCCGGGCGGGCAAAGCGGCCACAGCAGGTTGAAGAGGCGGGCGGTCTGTTTGCGCCGCCCGGCATGGTTGCACCGCCGCCACCGCGGAAAACCACCACGACGCGCCCGGCGCCGGAGCCCGCTGCTCCGCACTACCACGATCACCGCGCCCGCCTGCGCAAGCGCTTCGCGGAGGCGGGCCCCGACGCGCTGGCGGATTACGAGTTGCTTGAACTCCTGCTCTTCCGCACCATCCCGCGCCGCGACACCAAGCCGCTCGCCAAGCTGCTGATCGAGCGGTTCGGCGACCTCGCCGCCGTACTCGCCGCCGATCCCGCCCGACTGGCGGAGATGCCCGGCGCCGGCGAGGCCGTGGCGCTCGATCTCAAGGTGCTGCAGGCGACGCTGGAGCGCGTGTCGCGCGCGGAGGCGAAGCGCAAGACCCACGTAGGCGACTGGAGCAAGCTCGTCGCATACTGCCGCATCGCCATGCAGCACGCCACGCGCGAGCAGTTCCGCGTGCTGTTCCTCGACGTGAAGAACCAGATCATCGCCGACGAGGTGCAGGGCGAAGGCGGGCACGACCACGCCCCTGTCTATCCGCGCGAAGTGCTGCGCCGGGCCATCGAGCTGCGCGCCGCCGCCCTCATCCTCGTGCACAACCACCCCAGCGGCGATCCCCGCCCCTCCAACGCCGACGTGGAGATCACCCGCGAGATCGTCGTCGCCGCCTCCACGATCGGCCTCAAGGTCCACGACCATCTGGTGATCGGCAAACACGGCCAGGCAAGTCTGAAGGCGCTGGGGCTGATGTAGGCGGAGGCGGCTGCCCGTATCCCTGCCCGTCGTAGGTTGGACCGCCAACGGCGGTGTCAGCTACGCCGCGTCGATCATCGCCTGCCGCTCCGCGGGAGAAAGCAACCGCCATCGCCCTTCCGGCAGATCGCCCAGCGTCAGCGGGCCTATGCGCGTGCGCAGCAGATCGATCACCTCAAGCTCCACCGCCGCACACATGCGCCGGATCTGGCGGTTGCGCCCCTCGGTGAGGATGAAGCGCAGGCGGCCATCGCCGAAATCACGGACGTCGGCGGGCTTGAGCACGCGCCCGTCGAGGGTGAGGCCATGGCGCAGCAGCGCGAGCTTGCGCGGCGTCACCACGCCCGTCACCCGCACGCGGTACGCCTTGTCGAGGCGCGAGGTGGGCCCGATCACCGCCTTCGCCAGCACGCCATCCTCCGACAGGAGCAGCAGACCTCGCGAATCCTGGTCGAGACGGCCCAGCGGCGCGAGGCTGAGGGACGCCGTGTCGATGGGCGCGCCTTCGCCGCAGAACGCCTCGCGCGTCAGCAGGCGCGCGGCGGGCGTCTGGCCGTGCTCCGGCTGCGCCGACACCACCCCCACCGGCTTGTGCATCACGATGGTCGCCGCCGTGCGGGCGCCCGCATCCTCCAGCGTCAGCGTCTGGCCCTTGAGGATTTTCCGGCCGGGATCGTCGACGCGGATGCCGTCGATGAAGACGCGACCGCCCGCCACCAGCGCCTCCGCCTCGCGGCGCGAGCAGACGCCCGCCTGGGCCAGCCATTTGTTGATGCGCTGCGGCTCCTCGCCGTCGTAGCGCCGGGTGAACGCCATCTCACCGCATGTAGAAGGCATTGAGCTCCAGGCCAAGCAGCGCCGTGCGTTCGATCACCTCGGTGAGGTATTCGTGCAGGCCCCGGGCGAACACATCGTCGATGCGCCCGTACCGCAGCCCCGCCGCGATGGAGCCCGCCAGCCTGTGGCACTCGCCGCGCCGCCCGCCATGGGTTTCGGTGATCTGGTCGAGCGCTTCCTCGATGTTGTCGTAGCAGGCGCGCAGCGAGCGCGGCATCTCGGGGCGCAGGATCAGCAGGTCGGCGATGTTCCAGGGCTTCACCTCGGTGCGGTACACCGCCTGGTAGGCGCGCACCGCCGATACCGCACGCAGGATCGACGTCCACTGGTAGTAATCCACCGCCCCACCCACGCCTTCGTCGCGCGGCAGGAGCAGGTGGTACTTCACATCGAGAATGCGCGCGGTGTTGTCGGCGCGCTCGATAAAGGTGCCCAGCCGCGTGAACCAGTAGATTTCGTTGCGCAGCATGGTGCCTGCATAGGCGCCGTAGAACCGCGTGCCGACGGTCTTCACCCAGTCGATGGTTTCGCCGATGCGCCCGGGGGTGAAATCGTCCGGCGTCAGCCGGCGCGCATCGAGCCACGAGGCGTTCACCGCATCCCACATGTCGCTCGTCAGCGCCGTGCGCATGGCGCGCGCGTTGGTGCGGGCGCGGTCGAGGCACGACAGGATGGCGGAAGGATTGTCGGGATCGCGGGTGAGGTAGAGGAGCGCCTGCGCCTGCGTGAGTTCGTCGTGCTTCTCGAAGTAGCCCTCGTCGCAGCCGGACGCCACGAGCGCGGAGCGCCACTCGTCGGCCGTCTCCGACATGCCCGACATGGACTGCGCGGCCTCCACGAGGCGCGCGACGTTGTCCATGCGCTCCATGTAGCGGGCGAGCCAGAACAAGCTTTCGGCGGCGCGCGCTAGCATCTGGTCGAATCCATTTTCTTACCCCGCTTGCGGGGGAAGTGGCTCGCCGAAGGCGAGACGATGGGGGCGCGCGCGGCGCCCACCCTCATCCCCCGGCTTTGCCGGGTACTTCCCCCGCAAGCGGGGGAAGAAAACAATGACGCCCCCCTCATCCCCGGAGCACCCAGGTGTCCTTGGTCCCCCCGCCCTGCGAGGAGTTCACCACAAGCGAGCCTTCGCGCAGCGCCACGCGCGTCAGCCCGCCGGGCACCACGTCGATGCCATGCGCGCCTGACAGCACGAAGGGGCGCAGGTCCACGTGGCGCGGGGCGACGCCGCTGTCGACGAAGGTGGGGCATGTAGAGAGCGAGAGCGTGGGCTGCGCGATGTAGGCGTCGGGATCGGCCTTGATCTTCCTTGCAAACGCCGTGCGTTCGGCCTTCGTCGCCTGCGGGCCGATGAGCATGCCGTAGCCGCCGGAGCCGCGGGTTTCCTTCACCACCAGTTCCGCGAGGTGCTCCAGCACGTAGGCGCGCTCATCGGCCTTGCCGCACTGCCAGGTGGGCACGTTCTTCAGGATCGGCTCCTCGCCGAGGTAGAAGCGGATCATCTCGGGGACATAGACATAGACCGCCTTGTCATCGGCGATGCCGGCGCCGACGGCATTGGCGATGGCGACCGCGCCCCGCTTGTAGGCGTCGATGAGGCCCGGCACGCCCAGCGCGGAATCGGCGCGAAACACCTGAGGATCCAGGAACGCGTCGTCAATGCGCCGGTAAATCACGTCGACGCGCTGCAACCCTTGCGTCGTGCGCTTGAACACCGCCCCGTCCTGCACGACGAGATCGACGCCCTCCACAAGGTCGACGCCCATCTCGTCGGCGAGAAACGAATGCTCGTAGTAGGCGCTGTTGTACTGGCCGGGCGTGAGCACGACCACCGTAGGCTCTCCCTCGCAGCGCGGCGGGGCGACCGACTGCAGCGACCGCAGCAGCATCTCGGGATACCGCGCGATGGGCTCCACGCCGGCGCGCGCGAAGAAATCGGGGAAGAGCCGCATCATTACAACGCGGTTCTCCAGCATGTAGGAGACGCCGGACGGCGTGCGGCAGTTGTCCTCCAGCACGTAGAAATCGTCCGGGCCCGTGCGCACCAGATCGATGCCCGCCACGTGCGTGTAGACGCCCCCCGGGACCGCAAGCCCCTGCATCACCGCCTCGAAGCCCGGGTTCCGCAGCACCAGCGCCTCGGGCACCTTGCCGGCCGCCATGATCTCACCCGCGCCATAGACGTCCGCGAGGAAGGCGTTCAGCGCCTTTGTCCGCTGCTTCAGGCCGCGCTCGATGAGCCGCCATTCCGCCGCCGACAGCACCCGCGGGATGAGATCGTACGGGATGAGGCGTTCGGGGTCGCCGCCCTCAGTATAGACCGCAAACGTGATGCCGATCCGGCGGAACAGCCGCTCCGCCTCGTCGGCCTTCACACGCAGGGCCTCGTGCGGCAGGCCATCGAGCCACCGGGCGATCGCCGCATAGGGCGCCCGCGAGGCGCCGTCGGGCCCGTACATCTCGTCGAACATCCACGCCCTTCTGCCGCCGGGTTCCTTGACCTTAAGTGTTTCGCGCCCGCTGCCTAGCCGAGTGGCGCCGCGGCGCCGCCGAATTGAACGCGGCGCCCCCGAACTGGTCAGCGTGCGCGTTCCGTGATCGCGGCTACACTGTCGCTGCCGATTCCGGAGCCTTGCATGACGCCGCCCCCTGACCCGCCGCCGCCCGAAGGCGGGCGCGTGCTCCGCTGGTTCCGCCGCAGCTTCCTGGCGGGCGTGGCCATCGTCCTGCCGCTGGCGGTGACGCTGTGGCTGGTGGTGGCGTTCGTGGGGCTGGTGGACAATAACGTGCTGCCGCTCCTGCCCGGCCCCTACAGACTGACGGCCGAACAGGTGCCCGGCGCGGGCATAATGGTGGCGATCACGGCGCTGACGCTGCTGGGGGCCCTGGCGGGAAACTTCCTCGGCCGCGCCATCGTCCAGGAGTTTGACGACCTCGTCGCTCGCGTTCCGCTGATCCGCTCCATCTACGGCGGCGCCAAGCAGGTGGTGAAGCAGGTGGCGGCGCCCGAACAGCGCAGCTTCAAGGATGCGGTGCTCATCGAGTTTCCGCAGAAGGGGTACTGGACGATCGGCTTCATCACCAACGACGCGCCCGATCTCGTCGAGGCGGGCATGGTGGCGGTGTATGTGCCCCAGGCGCCAATCCCGACCACGGGCTTTCTCATCTACGCGCCGCGCGAGGCCCTGAAGCCGCTGCCGCTCGGTCCCGAGGATGCGCTGAAGCGGGTGATCTCACTGGGCAGCGCACAGGAGACGGTGAAGGCCTGAGCGGCGCACCAACCGAAGGTCAGAGCTTGGCGGTCAACTCATGCCCCGCCGCAGCCATGATCTCAACGGATGTCAGGTCACCTGCCGCCAGCGCCTTGGCCCCGGCCTTGATCCGCACGATCCCGTCGATTTCGGGAGCATCGGCCTTCGTGCGCGCCTCCCAAACGCGGGCGTCGGCGTCCCAGCCATCGACGATGACCTCCGCCCGCTGGCCCACCATGGCCTGACCGCGCGCGTCCGCCAGCGCTTGCTGGGCCTCCATGAAGCGCTCCCAGCGCTCCTGCTTTTCGTCCTCGTCGACAGGATCGCCAAGGTCGCGCGAGGGTGCGCCCGCCACATTCTCGTACTTGAAGACCCCGGCCCGATCGATCTGCGCTTCCTCAATGAAATCGAGCAGCGTCTCGAAGTCCGCTTCGGTCTCGCCGGGAAAGCCCACGATGAACGAGGAGCGGATCGTGATGTCCGGGCAGATGGCGCGCCATTTCGCGATGCGTTCCAGCACTTTTTCCTGATTGGCCGGGCGGCGCATGGCCTTGAGGATGGCGGGGCTCGCGTGCTGCAGCGGGATGTCGAGGTAGGGAAGTATCTTCCCCTCCGCCATGAGCGGGATGACATCGTCCACGTGCGGGTACGGATAGACGTAGTGCATCCGTACCCACACGCCGAAATCGCCCAGTTCCTTCGCCAGATCGTGAAACTTCGCGCGTACCGTGCGGTCCTTCCACTTGCTCTCGGCGTACTTCACGTCGACGCCGTAGGCGGACGTGTCCTGGCTGATAACGAGGATCTCCTTCACCCCGGCCTTCACCAGCGCTTCGGCCTCCTTCAGCACGGCGTTCGCCGGCCGCGAGACGAGATCGCCACGGATGGACGGGATGATGCAGAAGCTGCAGCGGTTGTTGCAGCCCTCGGAAATCTTCAGATAGGCGTAATGGCGCGGCGTGAGACGCAGGCCGGACTCCGGCACCAGGTCCATCTTCGGGTCGTGCACGCGCGGCAGGTGCGCGTGCACCGCCGACACCACCGCCTCGTACTGGTGGGGCCCCGTCACCGACAGCACCTTCGGGTGCGCCTTGCGGATGAGATCGCCCTCAAGGCCAAGACAGCCCGTGACGATCACCCGGCCGTTTTCCGCGATCGCCTCCCCGATGGCGTCGAGGCTTTCGGCCTTGGCGCTGTCGAGGAAGCCGCAGGTGTTCACCACCACGAGGTCGGCGCCTTCGTACGTGCCGGTGAGCGCGTAGCCCTCGCTGCGCAGGCGCGTGAGGATGCGCTCGCTGTCGACGAGCGCCTTGGGGCAGCCGAGGCTGACCATGCCGATGGTGGGGGGCTTGGCCGGGGCGGCCATGGACTGTCCTGAAAGATGGGCGGGAGCCCGGGTTCTAGGCTGAAGTGCCGGGTCCGGCAAACGGGCGGGGCCTGGCCGGATTGAGCCCCCGCCGCCATCCGCTCGCCCAACCGTTGCGAGTGACTTGCAGAAGCAGGCGCAACAGGCTACACAGCGATTATCGGGGACCCCACGCCCCGGGGAGGCCCAGTCCGCCATGTACGTCTGCAACTGCAACGGCATCCGCTGCAAAGAGGTCGACGAGGCCATCCGGGCCGGCGCGCGCAAGCCCAAGGCCGTCCACGCCCACCACGGGTGCGAAGTCCAGTGCGGCCGCTGCCTCCCCGAGATCACTGACCGCATCCGCAAGGCCCGGAGCGAGGACGCCCCCTGCGCCGGCGCGCTCACCCTGCGCACGGCCTGAGCCTACACGCCCCTGCAAATCGTTCGTAGAATCAATTGCGAAGATAAATCGCCGCAACCGCGCGCGTCAGCTTGAAGCCCGCAGCGATTGCCGCGAGGTTGCGCGCGACAAGGAGCGATTCAGATGAAGGGCGACGCAGAGATCATCAAGGCGCTGAACGCCGTGCTGACCAATGAACTGACCAGCGTGAACCAGTATTTCCTGCACGCCCGCATGTACGAGAGCATGGGCTACGGCAAGCTGGGCAAGAAGACGTACGAGGAATCCATCGGCGAGATGAAGCACGCCGACATGGTCATCAAGCGCGTGCTGCTGCTGGAAGGCTTTCCGAACCTGCAGGACCTGCACAAGCTGTCCATCGGGGAAAACGTTCCAGAGATGCTCGCCGCAGACCTGGCCGCCGAGGTGCGCGGGCGCACGACGCTGGTGGGCGCGGTGACGCTCGCCGAGAAGAAGCACGACTATGTGTCGCGCGAACTCTTCGTGGAGATCCTCGACGACACCGAGGAGCACATCGATTTCCTCGAGACACAGTTGCAGGCGCTCAACGACATGGGCCTGCAGAACTACCTGCAGAGCCAGTACACCCTGGATGCGCCCTCCTCCTGACCGTCGCTGGTGCGCGGCCCCCCTTCCGCAAGGAAGGAAGGCCGCGCCCGTGCGCTAGCGGCGGTAGCCGCCGCCGCGGCCGTAGTCGTCGTCCCGGATCTGGCGACGCACTTCAGCGCGGAGGTAGTCGTAGCGGAGTTCAATATCCTGCAGCTCCCGCCACGACACGCCGTCCGTGCGCCAGTAGTAGCGCGCGCGCCCGCGCAATTCGGACAGCTGATACTGCAGGCGACGCGCCTCATACCGGTTCAGCGCGCCAGAGCGGACGCCCCAGTCGATGCGCGCCTGCAGGCGCTGCAGGTCATCAGGCGAGAACCGGTTCACGCCGCGCTGGGGGCCGCCGCGGTGATCGTAGCCGGCGCTGGGACGGTACCCACGATCGTCCCGATAGCCACGATCATCCCGATAGCCGTGATCGTCCTGATAGCCGCGGCCGCTGTCGTAGCGTTGCGGTTCGGCGCTGGCGGGCGCGGCGGCGGCAAGTGCGGCCACGACGACGGCGGCGGCGAGCAAACGTTTCATCGAACTCTCCTTCATCCAGGCGGCCCACGTTGGCGGCGACCTCGATGGAGAGACTTGCGCAATGCGCCTGACCCGCGCCTGAAGCGTCCGTTCATCCTGCGATGTAATTGGCCGACGGCTTCGCGCTTCGGTCAGCCCACGAGCGCGGCCGGCAAGCAGCGGACGCCCGCCGCCCGCACATCCGCCTCGCCCAGCGACAGGCCGGCAGCATCGAGCACAGACCCGATCACGCCGTCGAGCGCGGGCGCTGCGGCTCCGAATGCGGCGCCGGCCGTCTTTGTCAAAGCCTTGATCGCGGGCGTCAGCGACAGCCCGAGCGCAGTCGCCTCGATCTCGATGTCCTCAAGCACGCTGGAGGCGAGCCCCTCCGTGAAGCCGCGCGACGCGACGCGTTTGACCGTGTGCTCGGCGATGGCGTCGCCATCGAAGGAAACCTTGCGCCACTCCTTCGAGCCTAGGCGCACCTTCGCCTCCGCGCGCAGCCGTACCGCGGGCAACTTGAGGATGGTGGCGGGCTCGGTCGCCAGCGCGCGGGTGAACACGCCGAGATTCCGGAGGTCGATGTCGGCCACCTCCACGGTCGCGAGGGCCGGCCGCACCTCCACCGTCATGGCATGCGCGGACGGGCTCTGCCCGCAGCGCACGTCGGCGAGGCGCGCCTCCGCGGATGCGAGTTCCACCAGCACCGGCAGTCGCAGCGGCGCGAGCCCTGCACTCAATACTTCCGCATCGACGTAGAGCCGCGCTTGCGCGGTGCGCACCTGGGCGACGCCCGCCGGGCCGATGGTGAGCCAGGCCGCACCGGTCTGCGGTTCGCCGATGGCGAGCCACGCGGTGATTTCACCGATGCCAGGCACGCCCGCGTCCGGGATGTCGAGTTCGATCTGGCGGCGCGCGTTGGCGCCCTGCAGGACCATGTGCGCGAGATCGTAGGCCGCCACCGAGAGGTCGAGCGGCGCCGCCGTCCGGTCCTGCGCCGCATAGGGCCCCAGATCGATCAGCGTGCCGAGCTTCACGGTAGCCCCATCCCCCGCCGCCACGGCGAGGCGGGAAACGGCGGCGGCCTCCGCGGCCCGGTCGGTGGCGGCAAGCACGGACGCCAGCGCAGACAGCGCGCCCGCCGCCTTCACATCGGCGGACAGCAGATCGTCGTACGTGGACGCCGTCACGTCCAGATCTGCGCGCAGGGCGTCGAAGTACTGGAAGAGCGAGACATCCGCGGCGAGCAGCGCGTTGTAGTCCATCACCGACAGCGTCACCGACGTGCCCGTCAGGCCGGAGAGGATCGCGTTGGCCACGCCGCCCCGCAACGCCGCCAGCCGCGTGCCCAGGGTGAATGCGCCCATGCGGGCATGGGCGGCGATGGCGGTCCGCTCCACCGTGACCGAACTTTTGCCGAGCAGCGCGGCGCCGAAGAACAGCGGCGCCTGCGACTCCACCACCACGCGGGCGGCATCCACATCGCCGCCGGGCGTGAACCGGTCGCGCGCGGCGCGCGCCGGGTCGGGCGTGTAGCTCCCGAAGGTCACGCGCGCGCGGGCTGCGCCGCCGAGGTTCACGCGAACGGTTTCCTGCGCACGCCTCGCGCTGAGCGTGGAAGCCGCAGCGATCGCGGCGAGATCGGCCGCACCCTGCGCACGGCGCGCGTGAAGATGGACAGACCCCATGTCCACCGCGAGGCCGGCAGCGCCCACCAGCCCCATACCGCACATGGCCATGAGCATGGCCACGCTGCCCCGCCTGTCGCGAAACACCCGCCGCATCAGAATCCCCCGATGCGCACGGACGCCCGGTTCTCGATGGTCGACGGAGCCATCGGCGCAATGCCGTCCATCGCGAAAATCGGCAGATACGAGGCGTCGTACCGCGCGAGCACGGTGATCTCGCCCTGCGCGTCGCGCACGGTCACGTTCACGTTCTCGGCGAGGACGAGACCATAGTCGCGGCCATGACGGCCGATGTGATCGTTCACCAGCTGGGTGCGTTCGGCGCTGGTGAGACCGCCGACGGCCACCCGCGCAGCGTCGTTGGTGAGCTGCTGCACGGAATGGGCGACCCCGAAGTACACGCCGTACTCGAGGATGCCGAACACCAGCATCACCAGCACCGGCGCGATGAGCGCGAACTCCAGCGCCGCCACCCCGCCCTGCGCCCGCCGCAGATTCCTGCTTGTCGCTTGCAATCGCATGACATCCTCCACCTGCGGGCGAGGATTGGCGCGGCTGGCTAATTTACTCTAAACCTTGACGCCCGATGCTTCGGCATTCCTGTCTATAGTGAGCGATGACTAGTAAATACTTGCGCCAGCCCATGGACACTTCCGGCCTTACATAGGCAAACAGCCTGTGGGGCGCGGCGATCGTCGTTGACTTCGCGCCCCCAGCCGCTAGAACCCGCGGCTTCCCGCCGGTCAGCGCATGACGCCGCCCGGCGCGGAAAGCTGGGCGAGGGGTGTTACCGCCAGGGCAGTCGCAGCGCCACTCACGGCGCCGCCGGGCCCCCTCAAAAACAGAAGGAACGGACGCATGACGAAGCGTCTGACGGCCAAGTACAAGGCCGATCGCAGATATGGGCAGAACCTCTGGGGGCGCCCCAAGTCCCCGGTGAACAAGCGGTCCTACGGACCGGGCCAGCACGGCCAGCGCCGCAAGGGCAAGACCTCCGACTTCGGCCAGCAGCTCGCGGCCAAGCAGAAGCTGCGCCTCTACTACGGCAACATCACCGAAAAGCAGTTCCGCCGGATCTTCGCCGAAGCGTCGCGCCGCAAGGGCAACACGGCCGAAAACCTGATCGGCCTGCTGGAGAGCCGCCTCGACGCGGTCATCTACCGGTCCAAGTTCTCGCCGACGCCGTTCTCGGCCCGGCAGTTCGTCAACCACGGCCACGTCAAGGTGAACGGCCGCCGGGTGACGATCCCCTCCTACGTGTGCAAGGCGGGCGACCTGATCGAGGTGTCGGACAAGGCCAAGTCCATGGCGCTCGTTCTTGAGGCGATGGGCAGCGCCGAACGCGACGTGCCCGACTACATCGAGCTGGATCCCAAGGCCATGACCGCCAAGTACGCGCGCGTGCCGCTGCTGGCGGAAGTTCCCTATGCCGTGCAGATGGAGCCGAACCTGGTGGTCGAGTTCTACGCCAGCTGATCGCCGCTCCCTTGTGATGCATTTGTGAAGCCCCGCCCTCACCGGTGGGGCTTCCTGCATTCTCGGCTGTCACGCGAAGTCGCTCGCCTCCCGGGCGAAGGCGCGCGATGCTGCGCCCATGAACGACAAACCCTCCGCCACCGACATCGACGCCGCCATCGCCGTCGGCGCCAAGGTCAAGCTTGCCACGCTGGACACCCGGCGCGACGACCTCCTGCCCGATCGCAAGAAGGCCGAGAAACAGCTGGCCGAGGACGCTGCGGTCATCAACACCCTGCAGGACCGGCTGTTTGCGGAACGCACCCGCGCGCTCCTGGTCGTCCTGCAGGGCATCGACACTTCGGGCAAGGACGGCACGGTGCGCGCGGTGTTCAACGAGACTGGCCCCCTCGGCGTCGTCGTCACCCCGTTCGGACGGCCGACCGAGGAGGAACTGGCCCACGACTACCTCTGGCGCGTCCATCGGGCCGTGCCCCGGAAGGGCTTCATCGGCATTTTCAACCGCTCCCACTACGAGGACGTGCTGGTGGCGAAAGTCCGCAACCTGGCCCCCGCCGACGCCATCGAACGGCGCTACGGCGAAATCGTCGCGTTCGAGCAGCACCTCGTGAACAACGGCGTGACGGTCCTCAAGTTCATGCTGCACATCTCCAGGGACGAACAGAAGAAGCGACTGCAGGACCGGCTCGACGATCCCGCCAAGCGATGGAAGTGGAACGCCTCGGACCTTGAGGACCGCAAACTGTGGGACGACTATCAGGCCGCCTACGAGAAGATGCTGCGCAAGACGTCGAGCGCCCACGCCCCGTGGCGGGTAGTGCCCGCCGACCGAAAGTGGCGGCGCAACGCCATCATCGCCTCCGTCGTGCGCGCCACGCTGGAAGCCATGAACCCGCAATACCCGCCGGTGTCCTGGAAGCCCGAGGAATTCGTGATTGAGTGAGGACGTCCCCCTCCGCGCGCAACGCCCCACAGTCGGGCCACCCGGGCGGCGCCCGTGGTGACATGTCCATGGTCGTCCGCGGCACAAGTCTGAGCGACACTAGCCTTCGCGCTGCGTCACTCGATCTGGTTTACCGAGCCGAGGCTCGCGAAGCGAACGAAGGCTGGTGGAAGGGGCTGGATTCGAACCAGCGTACACTCTCGTGGGCAGATTTACAGTCTGCTGCCATTAACCACTCGGCCACCCTTCCAGACCAGTCGCCATCCGATCGGATGCACCGCTTGGACGTAGAGGGCGTTGGCCGATAGAACGCCCCGTCCACTTGCGGAGGCGCGTCTTATAGTGAGGTCGAACCCACCGCTCAATAGGCGCGGCCCCCGCAAGCCGGATCGCGGCGCCGATCGCGGGCCTCCGCCCGACACGCGCTGGATCTGGGGGGTCCACGCCGTGCTCGCGGCGCTCGCCAATCCGGCGCGGCGCATCGAGCGGGTCGTGGCCAGCCGCAACGGCGCCCAGCGCCTGCCGGCGACCATCTCCCCGGACCTCATGGAGCCCGCCGCCATCGATGCGCTTCTGCCTCCTGGCGCGGTCCACCAGGGCATCGCCCTGCGCGCCGATCCGCTGGAGGACCAGACGCTGGAAGAGGCCTGCCTGCCGCCCGACGGCCGCCCGGTGCTGATCCTCGACGGCGTGACCGACCCGCAGAACGTAGGCGCCGTGTTCCGGGCGGCGGCGGCGTTCTCGGCCCGCGCCATCGTGATGCAGGACCGCAAGTCCCCGCCCCTCACCGGCGCGCTCGCCAAGGCCGCCGCGGGCGCGGTGGAACTGGTGCCGCATGTGCGGGCCGTCAATCTCACCAGGGCCGTGGAGGCGCTCGCAGAGGCGGGCTACGTCACCATCGCGCTGGAAGGCGAGGCGCCCATGACGCTCGACGGCGCGCTCGCCGACGGGCGCAGCCCGGTCATCGTGCTGGGGGCGGAGGGCGCCGGCGTGCGCGATCTTGTAGCCCAGCGCTGCGACCTGCGCGCCCGCATCCCCATCGATCCGAAAATGGAAAGCCTGAATGTGGCCGCCGCCGCGGCCATCGCGCTATATGCAGCCCGGCGGGCCCTCAGCGATGGCCCCGGAGCGGGTGAGGGGAATCGAACCCCTGTCACTAGTTTGGAAGACTAGAGCTCTACCATTGAGCTACACCCGCGGGCCCGGAGGGAGGCCTCCGTAACATCGCCGGCGATCCGCTGCCAGCGTTTCAGTGCGCCTTGGCCTTCGCGCCGGCGCCGCGCATGAAGAACACGCGCTTCACGGCGAAGAACATGGCGATGATCACCAGCAGGCCCACATAGAGGGCCGCCACGAAGCCCCAGTAGGCGGGCTCCGTGACCGGCGGCAGCTTGAGGGCTCCGCCCTCCAGCACGATGGGGCGCACGGCCTCCACGATGGCGTAGGCGATGGTCGAGACCATCGTGACAGCCAGGAGCTGTCCCCAAGACTGCATCACCACCACCGCGAGCAGACCGATCACCAGGCCCTGGGGGCCATTCACCTGATTGTAGCCGGTGGAGAGGAAATCCAGCGCGGCGGCCAGATAGGTCTGTATCAGGTCCATCAATCGGCTCCCCGGCGCGACGGCTATGTCCGGGGATACCTAGCGAATTGCCGCCCGGACCGCCAGCGGCCGGCGCGTGCTGCGCCACCGGGCGATGAGGCGGGCGACGAGAAACATGGCCAGCATGGCGGCTCCGAACGGCTCGGGGAGCGGCCCCCGCCGTCCGCCGAACCGACGATGCAAGCCCCGGACCGCCCTACTGGACGGCCTGCGCGGCGCTGATGGTCACCGCCAGCAGGGCGATGGCGATGCCGATGGCCGTCACCACAGCGACGCCGACGAGCGGCGATGACTGGCCGGCGCCTTTTGTGGCGACCGGGACGTACCGGATGGTGCTGATGCGACGGGGACCTTTGGACGACGTCATCGGGGGCAGGCTCCTTGCGCGATCGGCCGTCGATCGCCCCTGCAAGAAACACCCCCGCCCGCTCGCCCTACAGGACGCGGCCGCGACAGCGCGCCGATGATTGGCCGATGGCCTCCGATGATTTGCCGATGCCGCCCTTCAGCCGCCGCCGAAGCGCTCCGTCCAGGCCGCCACGTCCGCGTCCTCGATCTTGGCGAACAGCACGTCGGGCGGCGCGATGGGGTGGCCTTGGGGCAGGAGATCGAGCAGCGCGGCGGTGGCCGGCGCCGGCCAGCCGCGCCGGTCTGCGGGCACGGCGAGCACGTCGAGCACCCGGCCGGCGGCGTCGGGGATGAAGGGTTGGGCGAGGACGGCGAACAGCGCCACGAGGTTCAGCCCCGTGCGCACGCCCACGGCGGCATAGGCTGGGTCGGTCTTGAACGCCGTCCAGGGCGCGGCGACCTGCAGGTACTCGTTGCCGGCCGCCCAGAGCGCGCGCAACTCGGCGGCCGCCTTGCGGAACTCCATCTCCTCATGGTGCTGCGTGAGCGCCGCTACGCGCGCAGCCACGTCCGCGGCGAGCTTCGCCTCCAGATCCCCCGCCACCCCGCCGGTCGGCACGGCAGAGTCGAACTTCGCCGCGCAAAACCGCGTGATGCGGTTCACGAAGTTGCCGAACACGTTGGCGAGGTCGGCGTTCACGGTCTGCTGGAACTGCTCCAGCGTGAACGCGGCATCGCTCGACTCCGGCGCATTCGCCATCAGGTACCAGCGCCAGTAGTCACTCGGCAGCAGCTCGAGCGCCTGGTCCATGAAGATGCCGCGCTTCTCGGACGTGGAGAACTTGCCGCCGTACCACGTCACCCAGTTGAACGCCTTCAGGCGGTCCACGAGCTTCCACGGTTCGCCCGAGCCCATGATCGTCACCGGAAAGCTCACGGTGTGGAAGGCGACATTGTCCTTGCCCATGAACTCGATGTACGTGACGTCACTCGCGCCCTTGTCGGTGCGCCACCAGCGCTCCCAGTCGCTGCCCGTCGCTTCGGCCCATTCGGCGCCCGCCGCGATGTACTCGATGGGCGCATCGAACCAGACGTAATAGACCTTGTTCTCGAAGCCCGGCCGCACCGCGCCGTCCTTCGTCACCTTCACGCCCCACGCAAGATCGCGCGTAATCGCGCGGTCGATGAGGCCCTCGTCTAGCCATTTGTAGGCGATGGAGCGCGCGAGGTGCGGCCATTCGGTCGCCGCATCCACCCACGCGCGGATGCGGTCCTGCATCAGGGGCTGCTTCAGGAAGAGGTGCGCTGTGTCGCGCACTTCCACGTTGGTCGAGCCCGAGATTTTCGAACGCGGATTCTTCAGGTCGGTGGGATCGAGGAGACGGCCGCAGTTGTCGCACTGGTCGCCGCGCGCGCGCTCAAAGGCGCAGTGCGGGCATGTGCCCTCCACGTAGCGGTCCGGCAGGAAGCGACCGTCGTCGATGGAATAGACCTGCTTCGACACGCGCTCCTCGATCAGGCCCGCCGCCTCGAGCCGTTCGCCGAAGTGCTGCGTGAGCGCGTGGTTCTGCGGATTGGAGGAGCGACCGAAATGATCGAACGAGAGCCGGAACCCCTCCCCCGCCGCCCGCTGGATCAGGTGCTGCTCATCGCAGTAGGCGCGCACGTCCTGCCCCGCCTCGGCGGCGGCCAGTTCGGCCGGCGTGCCGTGCTCGTCGGTGGCGCACAGAAACAGCACTTCGTGGCCCTGCAGGCGGCGGAAGCGGGCGTGGACATCCGCCGGCAGCATCGAGCCGGCCAGGTTGCCCAGATGCTTGATGCCGTTGATGTACGGGAGCGCGGAGGTGATGAGGAAGCGAGCCATGAGGGGCGCGATGTAGGGCGTCCCCGCCCCTCCGCGCAAGCCTCGGCGCCCCAACGGCAGGTTGCGTGGGGCCTCGCCGCGCGGGACACTGCGGCGTCAGGAGACCCCCATGTACGAGCACCTCGTCGTCACCCAGAAGGGCGCGGCCCTCACCGTCACCATGAACCGTCCCGAGCGGCTCAATGCGCTCAACCGCAAGCTGGTGGACGAACTGCGCGGGCTGTTCACCGAACTCAACTGGCGCCGGGACGTGCGCGTGGTGGTGCTGCGGGGCGCAGGCGCGAACTTCTGCGCGGGGCTCGACCTGAAAGAGCGCGCCAACAGCAGCGGCGGCACGGGATCGGGCCTCGATTCGCAGCGTTCGATATCCGAGATCGTGATGGCCATGCGCAAGTGCCCCCAACCCATCGTCTGCGCCGTTCAGGGCGCGGCCAGCGGCGGCGGCTTTGCCCTGGCCCTCGCCAGCGACGTGCGTATCGCCACACCCACCACGCGCATGAACGCCGCCTTCATTCGCATCGGCCTGTCGGCGTGCGACATCGGGGTGAGCTATTTCCTGCCGCGCATGGTGGGGAGTTCTGTGGCCGCCGAGTACATGCTCACCGGCCGTTTCATCGACGCGGCGCGCGCACAGCAGCTGGGCCTTGTCTCGCGCGTCGTGCCCGATGCGGAGGTCGATGCGGAGGTCGATGCGTTCGTGAAGGACATGCTGCACGCCACGCCGCTAGGCCTGCGGCTCACCAAGGAATGCCTCAACATGGCGATCGACTGCGGCGGTCTTGAAGCGGCCATCGCCATGGAAGACCGCAACCAGATCCTGTGCGCGCAGGGTGAGGATTTCCGCGAGGGCGTCGCGGCGTTTCTGGAGAAGCGCGAGCCGAAGTACGCAGGCTAGCCCCCGCCTCGCTCCTTTCGCATCGCTGCGAACCGTTCGAGCCGCTCCTTCACGCGCCCCTCCATGCCGCGATCTGTCGGCTCATAGAACACACGGCGTTCCATCTGGTCAGGGAAGTAGCTCTGGCCTGAAAAGCCCTCGGGGGCGTCGTGGTCGTAGGCGTAGCCCTGCCCGTAACCCAGATCCTTCATCATCCGCGTGGGCGCATTGCGGATGTGCATGGGCGGGCCAAGCGTGCCCGTCTCGGCCGCTGCCGCCTGTGCAGCCTTCCAGGCCTTGTAGACGGCGTTTGATTTCGGCGCGCAGGCGAGGTGGACCACCGCCTGCGCCAGATGCAGTTCCGCCTCGGGTTGACCGAGAAAATCCACCGCATCGCGCGCTGCATTGCACACAAGCAATGCCGTGGGATCGGCGGCGCCGATGTCTTCTGCCGCCGCGCGCACTAGGCGGCGCGCCAGAAAGAGCGGCTGCTCGCCGCCCGCCAGCATCCGCGCGAGCCAGTAGAGCGCGGCGTCCGGATCAGACCCGCGGATGGATTTATGCAGGGCAGAGATGAGGTTGTAGTGCTCCTCGCGATCCTTGTCGTAGGCGGGCGCACGCTTCTGCAGGAGCTTCGAGAGCGCGGCGGAATCGAGCGGCTTGCCCTCCGAGAGCGCAAACACCTCCTCGGCCAGCGTCAGCAGGTAGCGGCCGT
>JAIYAO010000130.1 GCA_027488965.1 Alphaproteobacteria bacterium | reverse complement strand
GAGGCGCCGGCGCTGGGCGCCCGCGCCAGCCTCGGCGGCGGCGGCCGCTACGATGGCCTCGTGCACCGAATCGCTGCCAGCGAGGGCGGCGGCCCGCCCGATACAGCCCAGTGGGGCGCGCTCGGGTTTGCGCTGCGGCCGCAACGGATCGACGAGGCCGCGCCATGACGGTGCTCACCATCGGCGTGCCGTCCAAGGGCCGCCTGCAGGAACAGACGCTCGCTTATTTCGCCGACGCGGGCCTTGCGGTGACGCAGGCGGGCGGGCAGCGCGGCTACGTGGCCCGCATGGCGGGGCGCCCGGAAGTAGAGGTGCGCCTGCTCTCGGCGGGCGATATCGCCGCCGCCCTGCGCGACGGCGCCATCCATGCCGGCATGACGGGCGAGGATCTGCTGCGCGAGATGGGGCAGGGCTTTGACCGCGTGGCGCTGGTGCTACCGCTGGGCTTCGGGCGGGCCGACCTCGTGGTCGCCGCGCCGTCGGCGTGGATCGACGTCACCGGCATGGCCGATCTCGACGAGGTGGGCGAAGCCATGCGCGCCCGCACGGGCCGGCGCCTGCGGGTGGCCACCAAGTACGTGCGCCAGGCGCACGCCTTCTTCGCCGCCTGCGGGGTCGATGACTACCGCATCGTGGAAAGCCTCGGCGCCACCGAGGGCGCGCCCGCCGCCGGCGTGGCGGACGTGATCGTCGACATCACCACCACCGGCGCCACGCTGGCCGCCAACCACCTGAAGCCGCTGGCCGACGGGCTCATCCTGAAGAGCCAGGCGCAGCTGGCGGTGAGCCGCGAAGCGGCGTGGACGCCCGGCGCCCGCGACGCCTTCGCCGCGATCCTCGACCAGATCGAGGCCCGGTCCCGCGGCAAGGCGCTGAAGCTCGTTCGCGCCGCCCTGGGCCGCGCCAACGCCGCCGACATCGCCGCCCTCGCCGGCCGCCTCGGCGGCCGCCCCGCCGGGGACGCCGCCGCCGGGGAGGCCGCGTTCTATGTGCCCGCCGCCCGCGCACCCGAAGCCTGCGCCGCCGCCGCCGCGCTGGGCGCCGGCCCGGCGGGCGTCTTTGCGGCCGACTTCGTCTTCGAGTCCGACAACGCCCTCAGCCGGGGGTTCCGCGCTGCGCTGGCGCAGGAATAGGCGCCGTTTTGCCCCGGATTTTGGCGCCGGGCCTTGACTCTGCGGGAGCGCCGTCGTTTTGTCGCAATGCGTTTCGGGGAGGAGACGCCTCCAGCCGCTGCCCCTTGGGCGCGTTGGACGCCACAAAAAATCACGCAGCCGCGGGGCCACCTCCGCGGCTGTAGTGTTTTTGGCCCCGCCGCTGCGCAGGCGGCCCGCTCCGCGGCCCGCGTGCTTGTCTTTGCGGCAGCCCTTTCCGTTCCCGCCTCCCGCGCTATGGTGACGTCTTCACGAGAGTGCGACCGCCCGAAGCGCGCGGCGCATGGGGAGGTCTGCATGAAGCGCCTGTCGCTCGCCGTCATCGTCATGGCCGCCGCCGCCCTCGCCGGGTGCGGCCCGCGGGGCCCGGCCGCGGTGGACGCCGCCCGCATCGAGCGCGCCGCGCCCGCCGAATGGCTCAGCTACGGCCGCAGCTACGACGAGCAGCGCCACAGCCCTCTCGACAAGGTGAACAAAGAGACCGTCTCCACCCTGGGCCTCGCGTGGAGCTACGAGCTGTCCACCAACCGCGGCGTGGAGACCACGCCCATCGTCGTCGATGGCGTGATGTACGTCACGAGCGCCTGGAGCGTCGTCTATGCGCTCGATGCGAAGACCGGCGCCGAGAAGTGGGTGTTCGACCCGGAGGTGCCGCGCGCGTGGGGCCAGTACGCCTGCTGCGACGTGGTGAACCGCGGCGTGGCGGTGTGGGGCGGCAAGGTGTTCGTCGGCACGATCGACGGCCGGCTCATCGCGCTCGGCGCCGCTGACGGCGCCAAGGCGTGGGAGGTCGACACCATCAACAAGACCGCACCCTACACCATCACGGGCGCGCCGCGCGTCATCAAGGGCAACGTGATCATCGGCAACGGCGGCGGCGAATACGGCGTGCGCGGCTACGTCTCGGCCTACGACGCCGACGACGGCGCGATGAAGTGGCGTTTCTACACCGTGCCCGGCGATCCCGCGAACGGGCCGGACGGCGCAGCTTCCGACAGCGTGCGCGAGAAGATGGCGGCCACCTGGAAGGGCGACTGGTGGAAGTACGGCGGCGGCGGCACCGTCTGGGATTCCATGGCCTACGATCCGGAACTCGACCAGCTCTACATCGGCGTCGGCAACGGCTCGCCGTGGAACCAGGAGATCCGTTCGCCCGGCGGCGGCGGCGATCTCTTCCTGTCGTCCATCGTCGCGCTCGATCCCGATACGGGCGAGTACAAGTGGCATTACCAGACCACGCCCGGCGAGACGTGGGACTACACCGCCACGCAAAGCATCATCCTCGCGGACATGAAGATCGGCGGCGAGGACCGCAAGGTGCTGATGCAGGCGCCGAAGAACGGCTTCTTCTACGTGATCGACCGCACCAATGGCGCCTTCATCAGCGCGAAGCCCTACGTCACCACCACGTGGGCTTCGGAGATCGGCGCCGATGGAAGGCCTGTGGAGAATCCCGCCGCGCGCTACGCCGATGGCGCGCCGGCGCTGGTGATGCCGTCCGCCTTCGGCGGCCACAACTGGCACCCGATGGCGTTCAGCCCGCAGACGGGCCTGGCCTACATTCCCGCGCAGGAGCTGGCGGGCGCATACATGAACGACGCCAACTTCGAGTTCCGTCCCACGTTCTGGAACAACGGCCAGAATCCTCTCGTCTCCACGCTGCCGAACGAGGCCGCCCAGCGCACCGCCATGCGCGCGGCCATCAAGGGCAGGCTGTCCGCATGGGATCCCGCCACGCAGACGGAGAAGTGGAAGGTGGAGCACACGGGCCCGTGGAACGGGGGCGTGCTGTCCACCGGCGGCGGCCTCGTGTTCCAGGGCACCGCGGACGGCCGCTTCGTGGCCTACGACGCCGCCGATGGCACGAAGGCCTGGGAAAGCGTCACGCACTCGGCGACGCTCGCGGGGCCGATGACCTATGAGATCGACGGCGAGCAGTACGTGGCCGTCGCGTCCGGTTTCGGCAGCGTCTACTTCCTGGTGATGGGCTTCAACATCGACCGCAAGGCCGTGCCCATGAACGGGCGCATCCTGGTCTACAAGCTCGGCGCCACGGGCACGGTGCCGCCCGTCACCGTCGAACGTATCGAGACGCCGAAGCCGCCGGTGGTGCGCGCCGACGCGCAGGCCGGTGCGCTGGTCTACCAGGCGCAGTGCGTACAGTGCCACGGCTACAACGCCATCGGCGCCGGCGTGATCCCGGATCTGCGGCACTCGGCGGTGCTGCAGGATGCGGCGCTGTTCCACGCCACCGTCCTGGAAGGCGCGCGCGCCGGCAACGGCATGCCCAGCTTCGGGGCCATCCTGAAGCCCGCCGACGCGGAGAACCTGCGCGCCTACATCGCGACGGAGGCTTCCCGCGCCTACGCGGAGGAGAATCCTGCGGGCGGCCGCCGCCGCAGCCGTTGAGCATGAACGGCGGCTCGCGCCTCGCCTGAGGCGCGAAACGGAACTTCCGGTCTCTGAAACACTTGGGACACGCGAGCGACATGCGCGCCTGTCAGGGTTGATGCGTGGCCGATCCCGCGCACCTGCACCGCTTTCCCTGAAGGCGACGGAGGCGCCGGTCGGCCAGCGTTCATGTCGCGTGTGCGAGACCCGGACCCATGACTGTCGAAGACGAGCCCGCCCCGAAGCGCAACCTGAAGCTGCCGCGCAACATCGCGCCCATCGCCGGCGGCGTGCTGGCGGTGGCGGCGCTGGCGTTCTTCTTCACCCGCGGCGGGGATGACGCCGATCCCTACCGCACCACGCCTATCGATCGCGGCGAGATCGTGCGCGCGGTCAGCGCCACCGGACAGTTGCAGCCGCTGGTGTCGGTGGACGTGGGCTCCACGGTGTCGGGCCTCGTCAAGAGCGTGGAGGTGGACTTCAACGCGCAGGTGAAGGCGGGCCAGGTGCTCGCGCGCATCGATCCGGAGACCTTCCAGCAGCGCGTGCGCCAGTTGCAGGCCGGCGTCACGCAGGCGCGCGCGCAGGCAGCGCAGGCGCGCGCCGAACTCGGCCGCTACGAGCGGCTGGCCAAGGAGGGCTTCGCCTCCGACCAGCTGCTGCTGCAGCAACAGACCGCGCTCACCAGCGCCAACGCCTCGGTTTCGCTGGCGCTGGCCCAGCTTGCGTCCGCGCAGGTCGATCTCGACCGGACCACCATCCGCTCGCCCGTGGACGGCGTCGTCGTCGACCGCCAGGTCGATCCCGGCCAGTCGGTGGCCGCGAGCTTCCAGGCGCCGGTGCTGTTCATCATCGCGCAGGATCTCGCGCAGCTTGAAGCCGCCATCACCGTGGATGAAGCCGACATCGGCGAAGTGCGCGAGGGCATGCCCGTGCGCTTCACCGTGGACGCGTTCCCGGACGAGAACTTCGAAGGCGTCGTCTCGCAGGTGCGCAAGCAGGGTGCGGCGGCCTCGGGCGTGGTGTCCTATACCGTCATCGTGCGCGCGGAGAACCGCGGCGGGCGCCTGCTGCCGGGCATGACGGCGAATGCCGAAATCATCGTGGAGGAGAAGGCCGACGTGCTGCGCGTGGCCAACGGCGCGCTGCGCTTTGCCCCCGCCGATCCGCAGCTGGTCGCCAAGGCCCGCGCCCTCAGCAGCGGCGCCAATGCAGCGGCGCCGGCCGCGGACCGTCGGCGCGGCGGCGGCGATGGCGGCGGCCAGCGCGGTGGCGGTGGGCAGATGCTGGTCCGCATGACCGAACAGCTCGACCTCACGCCCGCCCAGCAGGAACAGGCGCGCGTGGCGCTGGCCTCCGCGCGCGAAGGCGCTGCAAGGCCCGATCCCGAAGCTTCGCCGGAGCAGCGCCGCGCCGCCATGCGCAAGGCGCGCGAGGCCTCCATGCGCGCGCTGGAGCCCATCCTCACACCCGTGCAGAAGGCCAAGCTCGCCGAGATGCGCGCCTCGCGCACAGGCGACGCGCGCGTGCGCAACGCGGTGCTGTGGGTGCTGCGCGACAACCGGCCCGTGCCCGTGCAGGTGCAACTCGGCGTCGCCGCCGACAGCCACACCGAAGTGCTCGGCGGTCTGCAGGAAGGCGATCTCGTGATCACCGGCGGCGGCCCCGCGTCGAAGGAAAAGGCCAAGCAGGGCGGCATCGGCGGCGCAGGCGGCGCCGGCATGCGCGTGCGGACCTGACATGAGCGCCGCCCCGCTCATCGAAGCCCGCGACCTCGTGAAGACCTACATCATGGGCGACGAGGAGGTGCATGCGCTCGCCGGCGTCACGTTCACGATCCCGCACGGCGGCTACGCCGCGGTGATCGGCCCGTCGGGCTCCGGCAAGTCCACGCTCATGAACATCATCGGCGGCCTCGACACGCCCGGTGGCGGCGCGCTGGTGATCAACGGGGCCGATCTCGGCGCTCTCGACGATGCAGGCCTCGCGGGCTTCCGCAACCGCACCATCGGGTTCGTGTTCCAGTCGTTCAACCTGCTGCCCCGGCTCACCGCGCTGGAGAACGTCGAACTGCCGATGATGTACGCGGGCGTCGCGCCTGCGGAGCGGCGCCTGCGCGCGGGCGCGCTGCTCGATCGCGTCGGTCTCGGCCAGCGCAAGACGCATCGCCCCACGCAGTTGTCCGGCGGCCAGCAGCAGCGGGTGGCCATCGCGCGCGCGCTCGCCTGCCGGCCCGCATTGCTGCTGGCGGACGAGCCCACCGGCGCGCTCGACACTGCCACCACGGAGGAGATCCTGCGCCTGTTCGCCGATCTCAACGCCGAAGGGGTCACGATCCTCATCGTCACCCATGAGATGGATGTGGCCCGGGCCACCCATCGCATCATCGAGATGCGTGACGGCCGCATCGTGGCCGACAATCCCGTACCGCATCACCGGGCTGTGCCGCAGGGCGCGCTCACATGATGACGCCGCGCGATCTTTTCGCCACCGCCGCTCGGGCGTTGCGGATCAATCCGCTGCGCAGCGCGCTCACCGCGCTCGGCGTGATCATCGGCGTGGCGTCCGTGGTGGCGATGGTGGCGCTCGGCCAGGGCGCGCAGAAGCAGATCCAGGCCAGCATCTCCAGCCTCGGCTCCAACCTGCTCATCATCGTGCCCGGCTCGGCCAACCAGGGCGGCGTGCGCGGCGCGCCGGGTTCGTTCAACTCGCTCACGCTGGCGGACGCGGAGGCCATCGAGCGAGAGGTGGCCGGCGTCGCCGCGGTGGCGCCGTCGCAGCGCGGCAGCGCCCAGATCGTGGCGCAGGGCGCGAACTGGAACACGCGCATCGAGGGCGTGACGCCCAGCTACCTCGCCGCGCGCGACTGGGGCGTGGCGTCGGGCCGCTTCTTCGACGACCGCGAGACCCGCCAGGCCCGCAAGGTCGCGGTGATCGGGGCCACGGTGGCGCGCGAGCTGTTTCCCAACTCCGATCCCGTCGGCGAGCGCGTGCGCATCTCCGGCGGCGCCTACGAGATCATCGGCGTGCTCGACGCCAAGGGCCAGTCCGGCTTCGGACAGGACCAGGACGACATCGTGCTCGCGCCGCTGCAGACGGTGAAGCGCCGCGTCTCGGGCCGGCAGGGCCGCGCCAACACCGTGAGCCAGATCTCCGTGAAGGCCGAGAGCGAGGACATTCTCGCCCAGGTCCAGGAGGACGCCGCCACGCTGCTGCGCCAGCGCCACCGCATCGGCGAGGGCGACACCGACGATTTCACCGTGCAGAATCTCAGCTCCATCGCCGAGACCATGCAGCAGACCACGCAGGTGTTCACCGGCCTGCTCGCGGGCATCGCTGCGGTGTCGCTGCTGGTGGGCGGCATCGGCATCATGAACATCATGCTCGTCTCGGTGACGGAGCGGACCCGCGAGATCGGGCTGCGCAAGGCGCTGGGCGCCCGCAAGGCCGACATCCTGCGCCAGTTCGGGCTGGAGGCCATCGTGCTGTCGCTGGCGGGCGGGTTTGTGGGTCTCATCGTCGGTGCGCTGGCGGCGTGGGGCATCACCTCGGCCATGGGCCTGCCGCTGACGGTCGGGCTCATGTCGGCGGCGGTGGCGCTGGTGTTTTCCGCATTTGTGGGGGTGGCGTTCGGATCGTTCCCCGCGTGGCGCGCGGCCCAACTCGATCCCATTGAAGCGTTGAGGCGCGAATGATCCGTCGACTTCTCATGTCTGCAGCGGCGCTGGCCGCGTTCGTGGCCGATGCCGGCGCCGTCACGCTGCCAGAGGCGATGCAGCAGGCGCTCGAGACCAACCCGACCATCGAGGCGCGCCGCTCGCGGCTCGACGCCACGCGCGAGGCGCTGCCGCAGGCGCGCGCCGCGATCCTGCCGTCGCTGTCGTTGTCCGCCGGCGCCGATGCCTCGCGCCGGGACGGCGGCGGCGCGGGCGAGACCACGGATGAGGGCTGGTCGACCTCCGCGTCGGCCTCGCAGCTGCTGTTCGCCAGCGGATCGGTGGCGGCCTCCACGCGGCAGGCGCGCGCGCAGATCGCCGGGGCCGAGGCGGACTACGCCGGATCGGTCCAGCAACTTTTGCTAGATGTGACGAGCGCGTACGCCGGCCTCCGGGAGGCGCAGGCCATCGTCGCGGCGCGCACGCGCACGGCGGAGAATCTCGAGGCGCAGCGCAAGTTCGCGCAGGCGCGTTTCGACGCGGGCGTCTCCACCCGCACCGATCTCGCGCAGGCGCAGTCGCGGCTGGCGCAGGCGCGCACACAGCTGATCCAGGCGCAGGGCGCGCTCGCGGCCGCGAACGAAACCTACCGCCGCATCGTCGGCGCCTCCGCCAGTGCGCTGGAGCCGGCGCCGCCCGTTGCAGGCCTGCCGGCCTCGCTGGACGCTGCACTCACCGCGGCGGTGGACGCCAACCCCACGCTCACCAGCGCACGCGCGGCGGAGGTGGCGGCGGACGCGGCCGTCGCTGCGTCCCGGTCGGCGCGGGGACCGCGGGTGTCGCTGGAGGCGGGGTCCTCGCTCTCCGGTGCGTTTGAAGACGATGCGTTCGGCCAGTCCACGTCCGACACCGTAGGCGTGCGCGTGTCGCTGCCGCTGTTCACCGGCGGCGCCGCCTCCTCCCGCACGCGCCAGCAGCGCGCCTTGCGCGAGGCGGCGGGCCTCGATCGCTCCGCCGCCGAACGCTCCGTGCGCGAAGCGGTGACCACCGCATGGACAAGCGTCGACACCGCGCGCGCCGCTTACGTGTCGGCGCAGGAGCAGGTGACTGCGGCCGAGACCGCCTATCGCGGCGTGACGCTGGAGCAGGAGGTGGGCCTGCGCGCCACGGTCGAGGTGCTCGACCAGGAGAACGAGCTGCTCACGGCGCGGCTTGCACTTGCGGCGGCGGAGCGTGAACTGGCCATTGCGGAGCGGCGGCTGTTGCAGGCCGTCGGCGGACTCACGGCGCCGAAGTAGAACTCACGGGACGATGTCGCCGCCGTGGCGCACGAACAGCGGCAGCACGCCCACGCTGGCGTAGGCCGCCGCGATCCACCCCGCCGTCCAGCCGAGCAGACGGCTTGCGTGCACGGGCGTCGGCGTCTGGGCGTAGCGTGCAGCGGCATAGAAGGCGGCGAAGCCTACGGCGATGGCGGGGAGGAACCACGCGCCGTTGGTGCGGGTGGCGATGAACGCGAGGAACGCAAACAGGATCGCCGTCACCAGCGCGAAGGCCGTCGTCATGCCGGCGCCGCGCGGCCCCCACAGCTTGGAGTAGGTGACGACGCCGGGGCGCTCCTGTTCGGGGGCGAGAGACTTGCGCGCGAACTCGATGGCCGCCGCACACACCGCCGAGAGCAGGAGGAATGCGAGCATCCCGGGCGCAAGGCCGCCGGTGGCGGGCAGCTGGTCTGCGCCGACCGCATAGAGCGCCACGAGCGGAAAGAATCCGAGGTGCAGCGCCAGCGACAGCAGGGGGCGCCGCTGCAGGGTGTCGCGGGCGAAAAAGTCATGGCGCACGAGGAAGATCCACAGCCATGGCGGAAATAGCAGCGCCAGCAGCGGCGGGTGCAGCGCCGCCGTCAGCAGCGCCTGCGCCGCCACAGCGCCCCAGGCGAAGATGTCGAGCTCCGGCAGGGTGATCACGCCGCGCGGCACGGGCAGCCACGGACGCGCGCGCAGGTCCTCGTCGTAGTCGCGGTGTTCGTCGGCCACGCGCAGCTGGAAGAAGAACAGGAACACGACAGCAAGGGCGACGACGACGTTCTCCTGCCCGGGCGGTGCGGGAAGGCGCCGCGTCAGCGCGCCGAAGCACACGCACGACAGCGCAAACAGCACGATCAGCGCACCCTGCGAGGTCAGCGGGAAGCGCTGCGCCTGGTAGGTCCACAGCCGCGCCGACAGGGGCCGGGGATCGAGCGCGACGGGTTGCTGTTCAGCCAAGCCAGATCCTCGCAGGGCCCGCTCGCGGGCGGTGCGCCAGATGTGTTACGCCCTCGTGTGTTACGCATTGCCGGCCGAAAGCGCAAAGCTTGCGCATGTGAGGCGAGTTCCGGAGACGTTATCCCCAATGACGCGACGCATGATCATCGGCATGAGCGGGGCTTCGGGCATCGTGTACGGCGTCCGCCTGCTGGAGCTGCTCGCCGCCGCCGGGGTGGAGACGCACCTGGTGGCCTCGAAGTCCGCGCTGGTGACGCTGGCGCACGAGACGGACCTGAAATGGGCCGACGTGCGCGCCAAGGCCCACGCCGTGCACGCCAACGACGATGTGACCGCGTCCATCGCCTCGGGCTCGTTCCGGACGGAGGGGATGATCATCGCGCCGTGTTCCATGAAGACGCTGGGCGAGATCGCGAGCGGCGCGGCGCAGACGCTGATCTCGCGGGCGGCCGATGTGGTGCTGAAGGAGCGCCGCCGCCTCACCATCGTGCCGCGCGAGACGCCGCTGCATCTCGGCCACCTGCGCAACATGGTGGCGGTGACCGAGATGGGCGCGATCGTGGCGCCGCCCGTGCCCGCCTTCTACGCCCGCCCCGCCTCCATCGACGACATGGTGGACCACACCGTGGGCCGCCTGCTCGATCTCTACGGCATCGACGCGGGCGTGGTGAAGCGCTGGGGCGAGTGAGGGGCGGTGCGCCAGTGTCTCACTCATGCATCGAGCCTGTCGAAGGAAGAGGAAGAGGGAGTGGGAGCATGGGCGACCTCGCCCATGCCACGTTTCGGCAGTGGACGCGGACGAGGTCGTCCGCGCTCCATTCTCTCCCTCATCCTGAGCTTGTCGAATGATGAGCGAGCGCGGATAGCGTCGCCATGGCCCTCGTCCTTCGACGAGCTCAGGATGAGGGCTGCAATAACCTCGCAACACCAATAGCCGCCCGGGCTTTGACGCCTTGCGGTTTCGCGACGTGGCCCGAAGGGAGGGCCGGGGACGCGAGAGCTTCTCGCGGTCGTCAAAGCTTTGGGAAAAAGGGCAAGCAGCCCTCGCGTCCCCGCGATCGTTTTCCGCCAGCTCCGCGCGGAAGGCTCGTTCACCCT
>JAIYAO010000113.1 GCA_027488965.1 Alphaproteobacteria bacterium | reverse complement strand
GCGGCGTTCTCGCGCATGGCGCCAGGTCTGGACAGGACCGTCACGAGCCCCGCCCCGGCCCGCAGCGCCGCCCGCGCCGCCAGCCGTGCGGCCCCCGTGCGGCCCGCCGGCCCGCTTACGGCCATCACGTGTCCCCGCGCGTGCTTGTGCGCCTCCACAGGCGGCCACGGCAGCGGCCAGAGGTCCGGATGGTTCTCCCACAGGCGGATGTCACGCTCGGCGAGCGCCTGAGGCGGCGTGGATATGTCGAAGACCATCACATCGCCGCATGCGGCGCGGCACGGCTCCAGCACGTGGGCGGGCTTCTTGCGGACGAAGGTGGCGGTCACGTCGGCGCGGAAGGCCGGACCGACAGGGGCCGCACCGTCGCCGGGGATACCGCTGGGGACATCCACCGCCAGGGTGTCGCAACGCCGCGCGGCGGCGGACAGCGTGGCGGCGAGCCCGTCGAGAGGTCGCGACAGGCCGGCGCCGAACAACGCATCCACCACGAGCGTTTCGTCGCCGATGAGGTCCGGACTGGCGGCATCGACCCACCCCATCCACGCGGCGGCGGCGTCGCGGGCGTCGCCCGCCAGCGCCGCCCGATCGCCCAGCAGGACGACGCCGACCGGCCAGCCGGCTTCCGCTAGCTTGCGCGCGGCGACGAAACCATCGCCGCCATTGGCGCCCGGGCCGCACAGGATGAGCGTTGGGCGCGGCGGCCAATGTTGCTGGACCGCGGCGGCCACCGCAGCCCCGGCATTCTCCATCAGGGTCCGGGTCGGGACGCCCAGCTCCGCCGAGCGGGCGTCGATCGCGCGCATGTCGGCGACGGTGATGATCGCGTGTGAGTCGCCGCTCACAGGGCGTTGATCGCCGGCGCCTCGGCGCCGGCCTCCACAAGGGACAGCACGCCGCCGTCGTTGGAGAGAATCGTGATCGAGGCGTGCGCCGGCCGGAACACCATCACCTCGTCCCTGCCCTGCGCAGCCGATACCGCGGCGTTGATGGCCACGTAGTGGGTGAAGATCGCCGTATCGGACGACTGCGCGCGCAGCGTCTCAAGGATGCCGGCCCGGAACGGCGCAAGATCGGGGAAGGCCGACCAGCGGCCGGCCATGACGGCGGCGAGCCAGGCGTGCCGGTCCGCCACCTCGGCGGGTGTCGGGACCTCGCGGACGGCGGGTTCAACGGTCGCCGGGCGCCCCGTCTCCCGTGCGAACGCCGCTGCGGTCTCCACGCAACGCCGCAAGGGGGACGTCAGCGACCTGGTGACTCCGAGCCCCCGGAGCGTCGCAGCTGCATGCGCCGCCTGCGCATGGCCCAGCCCGCTGAGCCCCGGATCGGGATCGGCGTCTGCCCAGCCCGATGCCGGTTCGCCGTGCCGTATGAGGTAAAGGCGCGCCATCAATCGGGAATGAAGACGTTTTTCATGCCCCCGTCACCCGTCTGCACCGTGCCGGGGCGCCCCACGCCCTCGCGGGACTGGAGGTCGAGCAGCGTGGCCTCGTCGTCCGGCGTGTTGGCCACGAAGCGCCGCCCTTCCGGATCGCGCCCGAAGACGATGCCCATCCGCACCTTGTCGCGCCCGTGAACGACCGTGTACGTCTCGATGGTCGCCCGTCCTGACGGCTCCCAGACGATCTCCGGGCGCGGGATTGCGTCGATCTCCTTCTGGTAACTCTTGGGATCCTCACGCTCGAACGGCGCGGCGGGCGGGTGCGCGGCGTAGATGCCCATGGCGTGCTTGGTCAGGTACCAGCCGTTCGCCGTCACCAGCCCGAAAGCGTCAGGCCGGGCCCGCAGCCGCTGCACCATCTCGACGATGGAGTGCATCACGTAATTGTTTCCCGGCCCGCCGAAGTACGGCAATCCGCCCGTCACGGTGAGCGGGCGCGGATCGTCCTCGGCGATGCCCAGCTCGCGGCAGGCGATCTCCACGGCGGACGGGAAGCAGGAATAGATGTCCAGCAGCGCCATGTGGGCGACGGACTTGCCGGCCATGGCGAAGGCCTTTGCCGCGGCGAGACGGATGGCGGGCGAGGCGGCGAGGTCGGGGCGGTCGATGGGGTTCCAGATCTCGTTGGCGTCGCCGCAGCCGTGCAGATAGACGCGCCGGTCCGCCGCCACCCCGCAGGCGTCGGCGAAGGCTGTGGACGCCACCAGCACCGCGGCGGCCTGGTCCACCTGGATCACCGCGTTCAGGTACTTCGTGTACGGAAAGCCCACCATGCGGTTGTCGGGGCTTTCCGTGGCGATCTCTTCGGCGGTGCGCCGCGTGGGGAACCAGCTGTGCGGGTTTTCGGCCGCCACCGCATTGAAACGCGCAAACAATTCGCCCATCGCCCGCTGGTGATCCGCAAGGCTGCGGCCCAGCTTGGCGCGCAGCGCGTTCTCGAAGAGCGGATACGTGTTGGCGGGAAAGGCGATGCCGTGCGCCTCTTCCTGCGGCGTGCAATCGTTGCGCGGATCGCCCCAGCGCACCGCCGGCGTTTCGGGGCCGCCGCCGTAGATCGACACATCCCCGCCCGACATCAGCCGCTTCATCATCGAGCCGAGGAACTCAGCCCCGGCCAGCACCACGAGGTCGGCGTCGCCGCGCGCGATCTGTTCGCTCGCCCAGTTCACCAGCGCCTGGGGCGTGTTGCCGCCCATGTGCGTGTAGATCGCCACCCGTGGCGCGGCGCCGATGTCCTCGGCCAGCGCCGCCGGGGGATTGGCCATGTGCGGTACAGGGATGCGCTTGGCGGGGCCGGGCGCGTCGATGGTGAAACCCACCACGGCCACGTGATCGGCGCGGGCAAGCTGTCCGGCGTCGAGGCCCGCGTCGGCCGCTGCGAGCCGGACGACCTCGTCGACCATGGCGCGCGGGCCTGGCGCATCGCCCTTCCGGTAGGTTTTCTGCGCGCCGCCGATCAGGACTGGCGTGCGCGGCTGGGCGAGTGGCGTGGTCATGGCGGCAAGGCTCCGTTCCCGACCGGTCTGCCCCGAACGGCGGCGCACTGTCCATCGGCGCCGCAAGGGTATGCCGCCGCGCGCGAGCGCAAGCCGATTGGGCGCCGGCGCCCGAGAACGAGGCGCCGCGACGGCGCCGCCGAACCACACCCGCCCCGCCGATTGACGCGACCCCGGGATTGGACTTTGCCCTGCGTTCGGATACGCGATCCGGGCGGATGCCCGATGCGCGCCGCACCGAGGCGAAGGGACCGGCCGCCAGGGCCGGGCAGGACATCTAGAGAAGGCGCCAGCCATGAAAAAGATCGAAGCCGTCATCAAGCCGTTCAAGCTCGATGAGGTGAAGGAGGCGCTGCAGGAGATCGGCCTGCAGGGCATGACGGTCGTGGAAGCCAAGGGCTTCGGCCGCCAGAAGGGTCACACGGAGCTCTACCGCGGGGCTGAGTACGTGGTGGACTTCCTCCCCAAGCTGAAGATCGAGGTGGTGGTCGACGACGCCCAACTCGACGCCGCGCTCGAAGCCATCCAGAAGGCCGCTAAGACGGGCAAGATCGGCGATGGCAAGATCTTCGTGCTCGATGTGTCGAACGTGATCCGCATCCGCACCGGGGAAACGGGCGCGCAGGCGGTCTAGGACCGCGCCGTCGCGACGACGGCGCAAGCGTATGTACAGGAGACGGCCGCGCCGGGGAGGCTGGCGCGCGCCGGAGGAGGATGGACGAATGACTTCCAGCAGCGACGTGATGAAGTTGATCAAGGAAAAGGACGTCGAGTTCATCGACCTCCGGTTCAACGACATGCGCGGAAAGATGCAGCACGTCACCTTCGACGTGAGCATGTTCGAAGAAAGTTACTTCACCGAAGGCACGATGTTCGACGGCTCGTCCATCGCCGGCTGGAAGGCGATCAACGAGTCCGACATGGTCATGCGCCCCGACCCCGTGGGCGCCCACATCGACCCCTTCTTCCAGCAGACCACGCTGGCGCTGTTCTGCGACATTCTCGAACCCGGCACGCTGCAGCCCTACAACCGCGACCCGCGCTCCATCTCGAAGAAGGCCGAGATGTACGTGAAGTCCGGCGGTTTCGGCGATACCGCGTACTTCGGCCCTGAGGCCGAGTTCTTCGTGTTCGACGACGTGCGTTGGAACGTGGAGCCGAACAACACCGGCTACAGCTTCGATTCCACCGAGCTGCCCATGAACACCGGTCGCTCCTACGAGGGCGGCAACATGGGCCACCGTCCGGGCCCTAAGGGCGGCTACTTCCCCGTCCCCCCGATCGACTCGCTGCAGGACATGCGCGGCGAAATGCTTTCGGTGATGAAGGAAATCGGCCTCAAGGTGGAGAAGCACCACCACGAGGTGGCGCCGGCGCAGCACGAGCTGGGGCTGAAGTTCTCCACGCTCGTGGCCATGGCGGACGCCATGAACCTCTACAAGTACGTTATCCACAACGTGGCACAAAGCTACGGCAAGTCCGCCACGTTCATGCCGAAGCCCTACTACAAGGACAACGGCTCGGGCATGCACGTCCACCAGTCCATCTGGAAGGGCGGCAAGAACACGTTCGCTGGCGACCGCTACGCCGGCCTCTCCGAAACATGCCTGTTCTACATCGGCGGCATCATCAAGCACGCGAAGGCCATCAACGGCTTCGCCAACTCCACCACCAACTCCTACAAGCGCCTGGTGCCGGGCTATGAAGCCCCCGTGCTGCTCGCCTACTCGGCGCGCAACCGCTCGGCCTCCTGCCGCATCCCGCACGGCACCGGCGAGAACGCCAAGCGCGTGGAGGTCCGCTTCCCCGACCCCGCCGGCAACATGTACCTCACGTACACGGCGCTGCTCATGGCGGGCCTCGACGGCATCCAGAACAAGATCCACCCGGGCGAGCCGCTGGACAAGAACCTCTACGACCTGCCGCCGGAAGAGCTGAAGGAAGTACCGACGGTGTGCGGCAGCCTCGAGGAAGCGATCAACTCGCTCGATGCCGACCGCGCGTTCCTGAAGAAGGGCGGCGTCATGGACGACGATTTCATCGACGCCTATCTCGACCTGAAGCGCGAAGAGAACGACCGTTTCCGGATGCACCCCCACCCGGTCGAGTTCGAAATGTACTACAAGGCCTGAGGCCCAGCCCTCACGGATGAAGAAACGATGGGGCCGGGATCATGAGATCCCGGCCCTTTTCGTGTGGCGCGAGCCGCGCCTGTCAGAACTTCACGACCGCGGAGGCCGCAAACGTGTCGACGCCGTCGTCCTCGCCTTCCAGACGGGTGTAGTCGCCGCGCACGCCGAACTTCGGCGTGAACATGTACTGGGCGCCGCCGCCGAAGGCGACGCCGTCCGCGTCAGCGCTGGTGGAGAAACCGGGGACGGAAGCGGACGCCTCGATCTGCCCGTAGCCCACGCGACCGAAGACAGCGAGGGTCGGCGCCACCGGCAGGATTCCCACGGCGAATACGCCGACCGCGTGGTCAAGCTCCACGTCCACGGCGCCGACCTGGTCGTCGTTCACGCCGAACGAGGCCTCTCCTTCCACCGCGAAGTTCGGGTGGAAGCGATAGCCCAGCCGGCCCGTCACGGCGCCGAGCGAGATGTCGGCGGCGTCGAACTGGGTGTACCCACCGTTGGCGTACACGCCCGTCTCTGCGGACGCCGGGGCCGCGACGGCCAGGGCGGCGGAGACGGCAAGAAGTGCTGCAGCTGTTTTCATGGTCTACTCCTCGGTCCCGGCGCTATGGGGAGGTCGGCCGGGTGCGGCGGGGCTACCCCGGTTTGGCGCGACGCCACGTGAGGGTTCAGTCATTTCGGGTCCGGAGACAGGCGCCGTGGCGCACAGGTCACGCCTGGCCCCATTGTCGCCACCGATGGGGCGGGACCGCCGCAAGCGTGTGCGGCGCGTTAACCGTTGGGTGACGAGGTCCATGGCGTGCTCGCCGGACTCGTGCGAGACCCCATCCCATGTCGAAATCGACCGCCCTGAGGCAGAACGGCCTCGACCTCCCCCCCAGCGACTACACCGCCAAGGACATCGAGGTCCTCGAGGGCCTGGAACCCGTGCGCCGCCGCCCCGGCATGTACGTGGGGGGGACCGACGAGCGCGCGCTGCACCACCTCTTCGCCGAAGTCCTCGACAACGCGATGGACGAGGCCGTCGCAGGCCACGCCGACCGCATCGAGGTGGAGCTCGCCGCCGACGGCACTCTGAGCGTCACCGACAACGGCCGCGGCATCCCCATCGATCCGCACCCCAAGTTTCCGAAGAAATCCGCGCTGGAAGTGATTCTCACGACCCTGCACGCGGGCGGCAAGTTCTCCGACAAGGCCTACCAGACCTCCGGCGGCCTGCACGGCGTGGGCATCTCGGTGGTGAACGCACTTTCCGACATGCTCTACGTGGAGGTGGCGCGCGATCGGCGCCTGTTTGCGCAAAGCTATTCGCGGGGCCTCCCGAAGGGACCGCTGAAGGAGATCGGCGCGGCGCCCAACCGGCGGGGCACCACGGTGCGCTTCCACCCCGATCCCGAGATCTTCGGCGACAACGCGGCCTTCAAGCCCGCCCGCCTGTTCCAGATGGCCCGCTCCAAGGCGTACCTGCAGCGCGGCGTGGAGATCCGCTGGAAGTGCGCGCCAGACCGGCTGCGCGACGGCGACGCCACGCCCGCCGAGGCGGTGCTGCGGTTTCCCAACGGCCTTCAGGATTTTCTCGCGGAGATTTTGAAAGACAAGAAGGTGGTGACGACCGATCCCTTCGTCGGCCGCACCGTGAAGGACATTGGCCACGGCAAGGTGGAATGGGCGGTAGCATGGGTGCAGGACGGCTTCGGCGAGGCCGACGGCATGCTCCGCTCCTACTGCAACACCATCCCCACCGCCGATGGGGGGGCGCACGAGAACGGCCTGCGGGCGGCGTTGACCAAGGGCCTGAAAGCCTATGCGGAGCTGAAGAAAGAGCGGAAGGCCGACATCATCACGCAGGATGACGTAATGGCCACAAGTGCCTCGCTCGTGTCCGTGTTCATCCATGATCCGCAGTTCGAGGGCCAGACCAAAGGCCGCCTCGTCTCCACGGAAGCAGCGCGGATCGTCGAGCAGGCGGTGCGCGATCCGTTCGAGCACTGGCTGACCGCGGCGCCGCGCGAGGCGGACCGGCTGCTGGAGTGGGTCATCGGCCAGGCCGAGGAACGGCTGAAGCGGCGCAAGGAAAAGGAAGTGGCGCGCCAGTCCGCCACGCGACGCCTGCGCCTGCCCGGCAAGCTGGCAGACTGTTCGCGCAACGACGCCAACGACACCGAGATCTTCATCGTCGAGGGCGACAGCGCCGGCGGCTCGGCCAAGCAGGCGCGCAACCGCGTGACGCAGGCGATCCTGCCGCTGCGCGGGAAGATCCTGAACGTGGCATCCGCCAACGGCGAAAAGGCGTCCGCCAACCAGGAGCTGGCCGATCTCACGCTGGCGCTCGGCTGCGGCGTGAACGGCAAGTTCAAGCTGGATGACCTCCGGTACGAGCGGGTCATCATCATGACCGACGCCGACGTGGACGGCGCCCACATCGCGTCCCTGCTCATCACCTTCTTCCACCGCGCCATGCCGGGGCTGGTGCGCGCGGGCCGGCTCTACCTCGCACTGCCACCGCTCTACCGGCTCTCCACCGGCAAGGAGCATGTCTACGCGCGCGACGATGCCCACAAGGATGCGCTCATGCGCACGAAGTTCGCCAACCGGAAGGTGGATGTGGGCCGGTTCAAGGGGCTGGGCGAGATGATGCCCGCACAGCTCAAAGAGACAACCATGGACCCCGCCACCCGGACCCTGGCGCGTGTGGTGCTGACCCCCGAGGAGACGCCGGACTTCGAGGCCCTCGTGGAAACCCTGATGGGCCGCAAGCCGGAACTCAGGTTCAACTACATCACCCAGAACGCCCGTTTCGTCGAGGAACTGGACGTCTGATGGGCGGGGGACGGCCTTCCCGCATTGACTTGGAAGGCCTTCGCCCGCATCTATGGGCTCGTGCGGCGCACCCCGTCTCCGGACTGTGGGGCCGCCCGTCGGCGCTCATGCGCCCTTTTGGAAACCCTCAATGACTGACCAGACGGCGTCCGCGGACGCCCAGAACGCCACAGCAGGCGACTTTGCAAGCCTCGGCCTGAGCGCCGAACTGCTGCAGGCGATCGCTGACACCGGCTACACGATCCCCACTCCGATTCAGGCGCAGGCCATCCCCCACGTGCTGATGGGCCGC
>JAIYAO010000129.1 GCA_027488965.1 Alphaproteobacteria bacterium | reverse complement strand
GTGCCAGGGGCCTGATCTGGCGCGAAGTCGAACGTCAGCTTCGGGGGGAACTCTCGAAAGTGGGTATCCACGATGTTCGAAAACTCTGCGATCAAATGACGAGCGCGCGCAATCTTTGTGCGGCTGCCCCAAAACGCCGCCGTTTCTGGGCTCCCATCGTCTTCGATTTCAGCAACCATTTTCACTGTTGCCTTGAATACCACATCGGGATCAGTCGGTACCGTCATGTCTAAGCCCCCCAAAGACGATGATGCTTACAGCGAAGAAGAAGCCCAGCGCCGCTTCGACGAGGCTTTGAAGGCTGGCCTCCGCACGCCGCCCAAGCCGCTGAAAGAGAAGGCGGCTTCCAAAAGCAGGGGCAAGAAGGCCTAATGTCCCCCCTCCGAACCAGCCTCGTAGACACCAGCGCCGACGACGCGGAGCGCGGTCTTGCAGTCGGGGCAATCAAGAGTGACCGAGCGCGCATCGCCGGGTTGTCGATAAAGGATGCGTTTCTTGCCCTGCTCGTAGCAATTAGTGCAGACGTAATGCGTCGGCTCGGGCGGCTCCACGCCCGCCTTCAACTCATAAGCAAAGACGCCCCGAACGATCTCTTTGAGGCCATACCTCTCCTTTTGGCGAGCCCAGTCTTTCATCTCCACAATCTGTTTTTCCAGTGCGCGTTTTTCCTCAATCAGCGCCGCTTGCGCCGCGTTGGCCGCGAGTGCGCTGTTTTGGGCATTGAGGATTTCTCCGTTCAGTTCGATGGCCTTTTGCTGAAAGGCAGCGGCATCGCGCAGTTTGAGCATAGAGTTCGCGATGTCGCCCGCCGCTTTCAGCGATGACGTGAGCGACATTATCGCCGTTACTTCCATGGTCGGCACTCCAGTGAGCCGTTGACCGGAAGCGCAACACAACCCACAAAGGTCATGCTTTGAGAGCGCCCGCCGGTCACGCGGCAGGGTTAGTAGGGTCCCCAGCGCGCCAACGCTGGGGACCTTTCTATTTGGGGGGATTCTTGCGGCGGGGATAGCGGGGTTTTGGCGCGTTCGGCGGCGCTCCCCAGTATCGCTCCATCGGCAGAAGAACGCGCTTCTTGATCGCCCATTCCTCGCGCGCCTGCGCGAACGAAGGGTCAGGCGCTGTGAGTCCGCCGATAGGTCAGGCGCTTGCCTTCGGCGCCCTTCACGGCCAGCGCGGTGCGCTCGGCATCGTTCACGCCCAGCGCCGTGCGGCTGTTGAAGCGGAACTCGAACTCGCTCAGGTAGCGGTGGAGGTGCTTCTCGTCGCAGTGCTGGTAGACGCCGCGCATGCCCTTCTTGAACACGCCGAAGAAGCCTTCCGCGGAATTGCTGTGGACGTCGCCGCGGACGTATTCGCCGGCTGAGTGCTTGACGGTCTCGTGGGCCGCGAACTCGGCGTCCATGCCGAAATACAGGCGGCTTTCGTCGGTGTGAAGGCGCGACGCCGGGTCCACGTTCTCGCGCACGATGCGCTGGACGTTTTCCTTGCTGGCGACCGCGACGTGAAAGACGCGGGCCTTGCCGCCGCGCTCCACCAGCGCCACGACCGGGCGCTTGGGGCGCTGGTCCTTGTGGGCGTGGCGAATGGACGGTTTGCGGCGCTGGGATTCCAGACGGTGCTCGCGCTTCGGCAGGTCGCTGCGGCCGTAGTAGGTCTCGTCCGCCTCAACGATTGAGCCTGCGCCGCCCATGGGGGCCAGCATCCCGCCAGCCTTCATGGCCTCGCGGATGCGGTGGCACAGGAACCACGCGGACTTGTAGGTCAGATCCAGTGAGCGGTGCAGCTGGTGGGCCGACACGCCCTTCTTGCTGGACGCCATCATGTAGAAGGCCACCAGCCAGACCGTCAGGCGGATGTGGCTCGACTCCATGACCGTCCCGGTGGTGACGGTGAAGTCCTTACGGCAGCCCTTGGAGCCGCAGCGATAGCGGCCTTCGCGCTTGGTTTCGTACTCGCCGCCGACCGTGCCGCACTTGGGGCACACGCGGCCAGACGGCCAGCGCAGGCCTTCCACGTACTGGCGGGCGGCTTTTTCATCGCGGAAGTGGGGGGCGTCGAATTTCATGGCCCCATCCTACATTTTGCGCTTGTGGCGTCAAGTATATAATTAGGATTATAGTCTCTCCACGCTGATAATTGTCCAGCGCCAGTGGAGACTTTCATGCCCCGTCCCCTCCATCGCCGGCCATCGCCGGCCGCCGCGCAGCTCGCGGCGGACGTCCTGGGCTTCGCCCTCGACGTGCCGCCCGACGCCATCCTGTCCCTGAAGCGCGGCCAACCCCACGCCGCCGCCGCCCGTCAGGTGGCCATGTACCTCCTGAACACGGTCTTCGAGATGAGCCTCACGCAGGTGGCCATCTCCATCGGCCGCGACCGCTCCACCGTGGCCCACGGCCTGCGGGTGGTGGAGGACCGCCGCGAGGACCCGCGCTTCGACGCCTGGCTCCAGCAGCTGGAAGATGCGCTCCGCGCCGCCCCCGGCGCGCGGCCCGTGTTCGCGGGGGCGCTGTGATGGCCGAGACGCAAGCGCTCGCCCGCAGGCGCAAGGCGCTGGCGCGGCTCGCCCAGGAGGGCGCGGTGCTGGCGCCGTGCCGCGACGGCGTGGGCCACGGGGTCTTTCCCCGCGGCGACCGCCGCCGCAGGCCCACCGCCCAGCTGCGCGCGGACGATGTCCGCGCACTCGCCACGGAGGGCGCCATCGCGCCGTCGGGCATCGCAGACTGCTGGCTGCTCTCCGGCCCGGGCCGCGCGCGCGTCACCCGGGACGCGGCGGAGGAGGCGGCCTTCCTCGTCCAGCATACCCCGCTGGTGGAGCGGGCGGTGATGGAGGGGGACGGCGTGCTGCGCATGGTCCGCGGCGTCGATCCGGCAGGCCCCGTGGCGCGGCTCGCGCGGCTGTCGGACGGGGCGGGCGCTGCGTTCTTCGGCGGCCGCGAGATCGCCGCGGCGCGCCGGTTCTGGGAGGATGTGGAGCGCGGCCAGCGCGGCCTGCTCCGCGGGTCGGACTGGTCCGCCCCGCCCATGGGGTCTGCGGCGCGCGGGCCCGGCGGGGCGCAGGAAAGTGCGGCGCTCGGCGCCATGGAGGCGCGCCGGCAGGCGGATGCGGCGCTGGGCGCCTTGCCGCGCCCGCTCGCCGCCGCGCTGAAGGCGTTCCTCCTGGAGGAAACCGGGCTGGAGGCGCTGGAGCGGGCCAGCCGCTGGCCGTCCCGGTCCGCCAAGCTGGTGCTGAAGATCGCGCTCGACCTGCTGGCCGACCACTACGGCGTGGCGTGAGCGGCTTCGCGGCGGATCCGCTCCATCATCGAGTGCAGCCCGTTGGAGCGCTGGGCGGTGAGCGCGTCGGATAGCCCGAGGCGCGCCGCCAGCGCCTTCGGCTCCACCGAGAGGATCTCCGCGGGCGTGCGCCCGGAAAACACCTGCAGCAGCACCGCGATCAGGCCCTTCACCAGGAACGCGTCGGACTCGCCGCGGAAATGCAGCCGCCCGTCGCGGGCCTCCGACACCAGCCACACCTGGCTGGCGCAGCCGCGCACCTTGGCGGCGTCGGTGCGCTCATGGTCGGCCAGCGGCGCCATCTGGCGGCCGAGGTCGATGAGGTAGGTGAACCGCTCCTCCCAGTCGGAGAACAGCGCAAAGTCCGCCTCCACGGCCGCGATGGCGTCGTCGATGGTTTCAGCCGTCATGCCCCGATGTGGGGTCGTTCGGGCCCCCACCGCAAGGCGGCGCGGACGCCGCGCCTACTTCCGCTGCGTGGCCGGCGCCGTCGGCGAGGGGGCGGGCGGCAGGGCGGCCACCGGCGTCGACATGCCGGCGGTGTCCACCAGCCCTGCATCGCGGATGCAGGCGCCCATGTCCTTCAGCGCGTGCTCGCCCAGGCAGAAGGCGTTCTCGTAGCGGAAACGCGCGGCGGACATGCACTGGTAGAACTGCACCTGCGCCAGCTCGAGGCAGTTCTTCGTGCTGTCCTCGGAGAGCAGCCGCTCCGTCTGGGCGGCGGGGTCCTGCGTGGCGCCGACGATGTAGAGCGCCGCCAGCGTGGTCATGCGGTTGAGGGCGCCGACGCGGTCGGAGTTGACGCGGATGGTGTAGGTGGGCGCCGCGATCTGGGCGACGACGACGGGCGGCGTGGTGCGGAAGGCGTCCCAGAAGGTGCGCCCGCCGAACTGCGACGGGTCGGACCCGGGCGAGACGCTGGCGGCGGCGGGCAGCAGGCGGGGGCCGTACTCCGGCGCCACGTTGCGGAAGCCCGCATCGGCGGCGAGCGTGCGCAGGCGCTGCACCCGGGCCGGCTGCTGCGGCGCCACCTGCTTGGCCCAGCGCTGGTTCTGCAGGCCGTAGGCCATTTCCTTGTAGCGCTCGCCCACGGTGTAGATGCGCTCGCCGTCGGCGCGGGCGGCCAGCAGGGCGAGGCGCGCGGCGTCCTGGCCGCCGGCGAGAGACTGGGCGTAGCTGCCGTCGAGCGTCAGCCCGCGCACGAACCGCGCCTGGCCGTAGTGGGCGGCCACCTTGCGGACTTCGGCCACGAACTGGGGCGACTGCGCGGCGGTGAGCGCGCCATACGCCAGCCACCCGCGCATCACCGCGGCGCGGTTCTGGGCGGCGGCGCGGTTGAGCACGGCCTCCAGGTCCTCGGCGGTGTTCACGGACTGGAGCTGGAGATCGGTGATGTCGCTCTGGAAGGCGGCGTAGGAGGGGATGGCTGCGCCCAGCGGTTCGGCCGCCGGGGCGGCCGGCGACGCGGGGGCGGCGGGCGCGGTGACCGGCGGGGGCGCGGGCGTGCGGCCCTTGGCCTTCGGCTGCGCTTCGGCTGCGGTGGCCGCAAGCCCGAGCGCCAGACCCAGCATCGCTGCTGTCCAGATCCTCATCAAACGCTCCCTGATTTCTGCCGACGGCCGAAAAGACCGTCCCCTGGACGTGTTCTGTTTCCCCGCGCGACGGCGGGCGATATCGTCCTAGCGGGATTCCTTCCCGAAAGGGGTGATGATTTGGTTAGTGCCGCAGTGGACCGCGACGGCGCGCAAGCGGCTGCGTTTCCGGGCGCGGTGCTGTTTGCCCTGTGGGCGTGGATGGCGGGCGTCGTCATCGTCTCCCTTTTCGCTGCGGTGCTGGGCCAGCCGGTCCGGGCGTGCGCCATCGCGGCGGCGCTCGGCCTCACGCCCGCGGTGGCGATGCTTCTCCTCGCGCCCCGATGGGGCGAAAACTGGGCCAGCGCCATCGCGCTCGACAGCTGGACTGCAGCTGCGGCCGCCGCGGCGGCGGCCACGGGCGGCGCCGCGTCGCCCGTTTCGGCGGTGCTGCTGATCGGTCCGGCCCTCGCGCTGCGGCTGGCGGGACCTGCCCGGGCGGGGGAGGCGGCGTGTTTTGCGGTGTTCGGGTTCGCCATCGCGGCCATGGTCGGCGCGGCGGCGCCGGGCCCGGCGGCTGCGCCCACCCCTGGAGCGTTCACGGTGTTGGCGCTGGCCTTCGCCGGCTGGCTGCTCGCGGGCGGACCGGACGGCGCGCCCCTCCGGCGGCCCGCGCCCGCGCCCGCCGCTGCGGCGGTCCCGTCTGCTGCGCCCTCCGGGGCCTCCATGGTGCGCCGGTTTGCGGAGGCCGCCCATGAACTGCGCACGCCGCTGGGCCACATCATCGGCTTCGCCGAACTCATGCAGCGCCAGATCTTCGGCCCGCTGCCCGCGAAGTACGCCGAGTATGTGGACCTCATCCTCTCCAGCGGCCGGCGCATGCAGGCGCTGGCCACGGACTGGCTCGACGCCGGGCGCATCGCCGCCGGGCGCTACGAGATCCGCCGCGAGGCGGTCGATCTCGCCGGTCTGGTGCGGGAGGCGGCGGAGGCTGCGCAGATCGCTGCGGCGGGGCGCGGCCAGACGGTGGCCATCGTCGGCGCCGATGCGCCCGTGCCGTTCAGCGCAGACCCGCGCGCGCTCCGCCAGATCCTCGACAACCTGCTCGCCAACGCCGTCAAGTTCGCGCCGCCGGGCGGCGCCATCACGGCGCGGCTGATCGCCGGGCCCAACGCCGCCATCGTCGACGTGGAGGACAACGGGCCCGGCATCCCGGCGGCGGACAAGGCGCGGCTGGGCCTCGCCTTCGAGCGCGGCGATGCGGTGGCCGCCGTGGAGGGCGCAGGGCTCGGGCTCATGATCGCGGGCGCGCTGGCGCAGGCCCACGGCGGGCGCCTCGACATTCTGGACGCCGAGGGGGGCGGGGCGCTGATGCGCGTGGTGCTGCCGGTGCTTCAGGTCCCCGCCTGAGCGGCGAGGAACGCGCGCGCGGCGGCGAGGTCTCCCACTTCGAGGTAGAGGCGCACGGGGCCGCCCACGGCGTCGATCTCGATCTCCGCGGCCTCGCGGGGATCGAGGGCGGCCAGCGCGGCCAGCGTCGCATCGGGAAACGTGAACAGGGCGAAGCGCATCTTCTCGACGGTCTCCAGCCGGCGGCCTTGTGCGAACACCACGCTGGCGCTGGCGCGGGAGGCGGCCAGCGCAGGCAGGCCCGTGCGCGTGCGGCCCGGCAGGTCGGCGGCGGAGCGCGGCGCGCGCGCGCGGTCGCGGTAGTAGAGCCGGGCGGCGGCGGGGGCGGCCTCCCCGGCCGCCAGCGGCAGGCGCAGGGTCACCGCGGCGCGGGAACCGTCCTCGCGGACGCCAAACGCGGCGGCGCGGGGGCCGGGGATGTCCTGGCGGAGGTAGAAGCGCTCGGGGTCCTGCGTGCGGCGCGCGGCCCAGGCGCGCTCCCCCCCGGGAAAACGCATGGCCATCAGCCGCGACCAGCCGGAAAAGCCCGCGCGCGCGCCCTCGGCGGCGCGGGCGAGCACGGGATCGGCGCAGGGGCGGCGCGCACCTTCGGCGCGGGCGCCGGCGCCCAGCGTGTCGGCGCGCACCTCGGACCAGCCGCTCCGCAGCAGCACGCCGCGGGCCTGCCAGGCGGCGGCCTCCAGTGCAGCGCGCATGGGCGGAGCGAACAGCCCGCAGGCGCGGTCGGCGCCCAGCAGGGCGGTGCGCTCCGCGAACGCCACTTCGGGGCCCGCCGCGGCGGCAGGACCGGCCAGCAGGACGGCGGCGAGGATCAGGGCGCGCATCGCACCCTCCTATCGGAGCGGGGTTGCGCTAAGGTGAAGGCATGGAGCTCAAGACCGGCATCTGGGCGTCGGCCCTCATCCGCCGTGCGGAGGTGGGAGGGGCGTTCGCCACCGTGGCCCGCAAGGGCGACAGCGACGCCGGCGCGGTGCTGGTGAAGGTCGCCACCCGGGACGGGCGCGCCCGCCTCTACGCCCCGGCCATGGACGGGGAGGGAGAGCGCATCTGGCTCGACCTCTCCAGCGGCGCCCTCGGGATGGAGGAGGCGGCGGTGGACGCCTACGCCCGCAAACGCGCCGCCACCGACCCCGACCTCTGGATCATCGAGATCGACGACCGCGCCGGCCGGCATTTCCTCACGGAGCCAGTGCAGGCAAGTTGATCCATATAACGTCATGCGTTATGGTGGCGCGTGATCCAGAGTTTCGCCGATCCCGAAGCGGAAGTGATCTGGTCCGGCCGGCGCAGCCGGCGGCTGCCGCCGGACATCCAGGCCGTGGCGCTGCGCAAGCTGCGTCTGCTCAATCAGGCGCGGGTGCTGGGCGATCTTCGCGTGCCGCCCGGCAACAGGCTGGAAGCGTTGCGCGCGGACCGGGCGGGGCAGCATTCGATCCGGATCAACGATCAATGGCGCATCTGCTTTGTGTGGCAGGAAGGAGGACCCGCGCATGTCGAAATCGTCGACTACCATGGCTGAGCAAGACCTGCTGCCGAACCCGAGCCCCGGCGAAATTCTCATGGAGGAGTTTCTGCGTCCGATGGGTTTGAGTCAGAGCGAAGTGGCGCGGGCGGTCCACGTGCCGCCGCGCCGCATCAACGAGATCGTGCTGGGCAAGCGCAGCGTTACGGCGGATACCGATCTGCGTCTGGCGCGCTACTTTGGCGTATCGGAGGGATTTTTCCTCGGCCTGCAGGCAGACTTCGACCTGATGCAGAAGCGTCGGGAGATCGGCGCCGATCTGGACTCCATCGCGCCGCGCGCGGCGTGACGATTGCGGCAGCGGCGTTGATCACGGTGCTGGCGCAGCGAATGCGCAACTGAAGTTTCACCGTGGAGCGTGGGCGACCTCGCCCACGGCGGCCCATCGACGGGGGACGCGGACGAGGTCGTCCGCGCTCCGGGGTTGCTACTTCAGCCGCGCGGCCGCCGGGGCGTACCCATCGGCCGCCGCTTCCTCATAGAACGCGCGCGCGTCGGTGCTGCTTTTCGGCAGGCCCTCGCCGGCTTCGGCCATCTGGCCGAGCAGGAAGCTCGCTTCGCCGTCGTCGAGCACCGCGGCGCGGCGGAAGTGCACCACGGCTTCCTCCAGGTCGCGCTTCGGCACGCCCACGCCGTCGCGCCAGAACTTGCCCAGCTCGCGGATGGCGGGGGCGTAGAAGCCGGCGGCCAGCACCTCGTAGCCGGCGCGGGCGGCGACCGCGTCCTTTGGCCCCCCTTCGCCGGCGGCCTGCATCTGGGCGGCCATGAACCGGCAGTCGTCGAGGCCCTGGGCGGCGCATTTCTCCAGGAGGCCGCGGGCGGCGGCGGGGGCGGCGGCGCGCCGGGCGCGAGCGATTTCCAGCTGGGCGCGGGCGTCGCCGGCCTCTGCGGCGGCGGCGAGCAGCGCATCGGCGGCAGCGGGGCTGGCCTTGAGGCCGCCCTCGCCGGCGCGGGTCATGGCGGCCAGCGTGGTCATGGCGAAGCCCACCCTGGCCTCGGCGGCGCGGGTGCAGGTGGCGGCGGCGGCGGCATCGTCGCGCGGGGTCTCCACGCCGTAGTGCTGCGCCAGGCACAGGAGGCCGAGGCTCAGCGTGTCCTCCGCGGCGGCGCCCGCCAGCGTCTCCACGTCGCTCTTCTCCAGCGCCTTGCGGACAAGCTCATCGGGGGACAGGCCGGCGATCTCGGCATCGGACAGGCCGTACCGCTCCGCCGGCCCCAGCACGTCGGGCACGGGGGCCATCTCGGTCTTGCCCGGCTCCACCGGCCCCTCAGCGCCGGGGCCGCAGGCGCACAACGCCGCCGCAAGGACCGCGGCGACCGCCATCCGCTTCCATCCAGGCCCGGCCATGACATGCTCCTGCATCGGATCGTTTCCCGTCCTTAACCGCTGGCGGCGGGCCGGCGGAAGGGCGCCCGGCGCCCCCGCACGCCAAAAACTTAACCGGTGGCGCCCCAGTAAAGGTCCATGCTGTTCCTGTTGAACGAGACCGTCCTCGATCTTGGGGTCGCCGCCGACACGCTGGCGCGGGTGGGCGGCCCGCCTGCGCTGAAGGCCAGGCTCATGGCGGGGGTGCGCCGCGGCCAGGCGGCGCTGTTTGCGGCCGGGGGCTCGTTCCTGCCGGTCAACCTCGATGTGCAACTGGCGATCGCCGCCGAGATCGCGGTGTCGAGCGAGGCGAACGCCGCGCTGTTCGTGGCGCCGGACCGGGCCCGCGTGCCCGCGCATATCGCCGTGCGGCTGGCCAGCGCGCCGCTGACCACGCTGGCGGCCATCCACCAGCACCAGTCCCTCGCCGGCCCCGACCCCGCGTTCATCAACGCGCACGTCTGGCGCCTTGTGGGCGCGCCCGCCGCCGCGTAACCGGCCTCATGGCCGCACCCGATCTCACCGCCGAAGCCGCCCGCCGGCGCACCTTCGCCATCATCTCCCACCCCGACGCGGGCAAGACCACGCTGACGGAAAACCTGCTGCTCGCGGGCGGCGCCATCCGGCTCGCCGGCGAGGTGCGCGCGCGCGGCGAGACCCGGCGTACGCGGTCGGACTGGATGAAGATCGAGCGGGAGCGGGGGATTTCGGTCTCGGCGTCGGTGATGACGTTCGAGCGCGACGGCGTGGTGTTCAACCTGCTCGACACGCCGGGCCACGAGGATTTCTCCGAGGACACCTACCGCACGCTGACGGCGGCGGACTCCGCGGTGATGGTGCTCGACGCCGCCAAGGGCATCGAGCCGCAGACGCTGAAGCTGTTCGAGGTGTGCCGCCTGCGCGACATCCCGATCATCACCTTCATCAACAAGATGGACCGCGAGGCGCAGGACCCGTTCGCGCTGCTCGACGAGGTGCACGAAAAGCTCGCGCTGGATGTGGCGCCGGTGTTCTGGCCGGCGGGTTCGGGCAACCGCTTCCGCGGCATGCTCGACCTGCGCGACGACAGGTTTCATGTGTTCCGCCGCCCGGAGGCGGGCGAGAAGACGACGCACGAGACCGAGATCGTGCCGATGGCGTCCAATCACATCGCCGAGACGATGAGTGCGGAGGAACTGGAGGAATTGCGCGAGACGGCCGAGCTCGCCCGCGCGGGGCTGCCCACGTTCGAGATGGACTCCTATCGGGAGGGCCACATGACGCCGGTGTTCTTCGGCTCGGCGCTGCGCAAGTTCGGCGTGACGGAGTTGCTCGATGGCCTCGCCGCGTACGCGCCGCCGCCGCGCGCGCAGAAGGCGGTGACGAAAGGGGAGACGGGCACGGTGGAGCCGTCGCGGGCCGAAGTGTCCGGCTTCGTGTTCAAGATCCAGGCGAACATGGACCCCAAGCACCGCGACCGCGTGGCGATGATGCGCGTGTGCTCGGGGCGCTTCCGGCGCGGGATGACGTTGAAGACGGCGACGGGCAAGGCGCTGAACGTGCACGCGCCGCTGATGTTCATGGCGCAGGACCGCGAGATTCTTGACGAGGCGTTTCCGGGCGACGTGATCGGCGTGCCCAACCACGGCGCGCTGCGCGTGGGCGATTCCCTGAGCGAAACCGGCCAGATCATCTACGCCGGCATCCCCAACTTCGCGCCGGAAATCCTGAAGCGCTGCCGCGTCGCCGATCCGCTGAAGCAGAAGCACCTGCGCAAGGCGCTCGAAGGCATGGCGGAGGAGGGCGTGACGCAGCTGTTCAAGCCGATGCTGGGCAGCGAGCTGATCATCGGCGCGGTCGGCGCGCTGCAGTTCGACGTGCTGGAGGAACGCCTGCGCGCCGAGAACGGCCTCGACGTGATGTTCGAACAGAGCCCGTACCAGGCCGCCCGCTGGATCAGCGCCGACAACCGCGCCGACCTTGAAGCCTTCATGGATCGCAACAAAAGCCAGAGCGCCGAAGACCTCGACGGCGCGCCGGTGTTCCTCGGCAAGACCGCGTGGGAGATCGGCTACGTGCAGGAGAAGAACCCGAAGGTGCGGTTCACGGGGACGAAGGAGCGGGTGTAGGTGGTCGACACGCGCAGCCCTGCAGTCCGTTCCGCCATCATGCGGGCAGTGGGTTCGCGGAACACCGGCCCCGAACTGGTCGTGCGGCGGGCGCTGCACCGGCTGGGATACCGCTTCCGCCTGCATCGTACGGACTTGCCGGGAACACCGGACATCGTTCTTCCCGGCCGCTCGGCAGTCATCTTCGTCCACGGGTGTTTCTGGCACGGGCACCGCTGCCGGAAGGGGCGAGCGCCGAAATCGAACACGGAGTTCTGGACTGAAAAGATCCTGCGCAACCGTGAACGCGACCGCCGGGTGAAGGCTAACTTGAGGAGGGCGGGCTGGCGCTGCGCCACCGTTTGGCAGTGCGAGACCCGCGATTGCGCGAAGCTGGATCGTGTGCTTGTTTCGTTCTTGGCGGGCAATTGATGCGAATCGATTGAAGTGCGCGCCTCAGTCGGGAAGGGCATGCATGCGACCGATCGCTATCGACCTCTTTGCCGGGGCCGGCGGTATGAGCCTTGGCTTCGAGCAGGCCGGGTTCGACATCGCTGCCGCGGTGGAAGTCGATCCCGTGCACTCGGCAGTCCACAAGTTCAATTTTCCCGAGTGCGCTGTGCTGGCGCGGTCGGTGTCCGAAGTGTCGGCTGACGAAATCCGAAAGGCCGCGGGATTGGGCGATCGCGTAATCGACTGCGTGATCGGCGGCCCTCCGTGTCAGGGTTTCTCTTTGATCGGCCACCGGGCGCTCGACGATGCGAGAAATCGGCTCGTGCTGGATTTTGTCCGGCTCGTGAAGGAGCTGGATGCAAGATCGTTCGTTTTTGAGAACGTGAAAGGCCTCACCGTCGGCAAGCATCGCGCCTTTCTCGCCGAGCTGGTCGATGCCT
>JAIYAO010000144.1 GCA_027488965.1 Alphaproteobacteria bacterium | reverse complement strand
CGATCTCGAGGTGGATACTTCCGACATCGATGCCTTCATCAATTCCGTTCGCTATCTCGGTCCTTCCTTCGGCGGCATCAACCTTGAGGACATAAAGGCGCCGGAGTGCTTCATCATCGAGAGCCGCCTTCGCGACGAGCTCGACATCCCCGTCTTCCACGACGACCAGCACGGCACCGCCATCATCGCCGCCGCCGGCCTGCTGAACGCGTGCGAAATCACGGGTCGGTCGCTGAAGGACATCAAGGTCGTCTTCAACGGCGCGGGCGCGGCGGGCATCTCCTGCGCCAGCCTCATCAAGATGCTGGGCGTACCGCACGAGAACGTCATCATGTGCGACAGCAAGGGCGTGGTCTATCGCGGCCGCACAAAAGGCATGGACCAGTTCAAGACCATCCATGCCGTGGAGACGCCCCTGCGCACGCTGGCCGAGGCGTTCAAGGGCGCGGACGTGTTCATGGGCCTGTCCATCGCAGGATCCGTATCCAAGGACATGGTGAAATCCATGGCCAAGAACCCGATCATCTTCGCCATGGCCAACCCCGATCCGGAAATTTCGCCGGAGGACATCCTCTCCGTCCGCACGGACGCCATCATCGCCACGGGCCGCAGCGACTATCCGAACCAGGTCAATAACGTTCTCGGCTTTCCCTACATCTTCCGCGGCGCACTCGATGTGCGCGCCCGCACGATCAACGAGGAGATGAAGGTGGCCGCCGCCCGCGCGTTGGCGGCGCTGGCCAAGGAAGATGTGCCGGACGAGGTGTCCGCCGCCTACCAGGGCAAGCGGCTGCAGTTCGGGCCGGACTACATCATCCCCTCCCCGTTCGATCCGCGCCTAATCTCCACCGTGCCGCCCTACGTGGCGCAGGCGGCGATGGATTCGGGCGTCGCGCGACGCCCCATCGCGGACATGGAGCACTACCGCGCCTCCCTCGCGCAGCGATTGGACCCCACGGCAGCGCTTATCCAGCGCGTGCAGAACCACGTGCGCGCCAACCCCAAACGCATCGTCTTTGCGGAGGGCGAGGAACCGAGCGTGATCCGCGCCGCCTACGCCTTCCAGGAACTGGGGCTGGGCAAGGCGATCCTTGTGGGCCGCGACGACCTCGTGAAGCAGAACATGCAGCTCATCGGGGTGCCCGAGGACGCGGGCATGGAGATCGTCAACGCGCGCGTGTCCCACCGCAACGCCGACTACACCGACATGCTCTACCGGCGCGCCCAGCGCTTCGGCCTGCTGCTGCGCGACGCGCAGCGCCTTGTGAACCAGGACCGCAACGTTTTCGGCGCCTGCATGGTCGCGTCCGGCCACGCCGACGGCATGGTCACAGGCGTGACGCGCAATTTCGCCTCGGCGCTCGAAGACACCCGCCGCATCTGCGATACGCAGCGCGGCTCGAAGCTCATGGGCATGTCCATCGTGCTCTCGAAGGGCCGCACCATCTTCATCGCCGACACCAACGTCACGGAATTCCCCACGCCGGAAGAGCTGGCGCAGTTCGCGATCCAGACCGCGCAGGTGGCGCGCAACTTCGGCATCACGCCACGCGTGGCGTTCATGTCCCACTCCACGTTCGGCAATCCCCGCCTCGATCGCGCCGAGAAAGTGCGCGACGCGGTATCGATCCTGGATCGCCGCGAGGATATCGACTTCGAGTACGACGGCGAGATGAGCCCAGAGGTGGCGCTGGCCCCTGAGGCCCACCGCCTCTACCCGTTCAATCGCCTCACCGACGTGGCCAACGTCCTCATCATGCCGGCCATGCACTCGGCCTCGATCTCGACCAAGCTTCTGGCGTCGCTGGGCGGGGCCACGGTGATCGGGCCGCTGCTCGTGGGCCTCGATGCGCCGGTGCAGATCGCGCCGCTCGGCGCGCCCGTGAGCGACATCGTCACTTATGCCGCCATGGCGGCGTTCGACGTCAATCCGAAGGCGGGGAAACAGGCAGGCTGAAGATCGGCCGCACCCAGGTGACGCCGCCCATCGGATAGGCGAAGCCCACATCGATGGCGCCCTGACGGCGATAGAAATCCGCCGCCGGCGGGTGGGAGATGATCTTTACGGCGCCGATGCCCTGGCGCGCCGCCAGCGCCCGCATGTGATCGACCAGAATTCTGCCAAGCCCTCGGCCCTGCGCCACATCGGCGACGAACAGCAGGTCCAGCTCCGGCGTCGCGCCGAGCATGAGGCTGTAGAAGCCCAGCGTTTCGCCGGCCTCCTCCACCAGATGGATCTCATCGCGCGCGATCTGGCCCTCGGTGATCTCGTAGCCGTCCAGCATCGCGGCATAGTCGCCGCGGTAAGCCGCGGAGCCCTGCACGATGGCGTTCAGCGTCTCGACGTCGGCCGCTGTGGCGCGGCGAATAGACAGGGTCATGCCGAGGCTGCGCGCCGCGAGCGCCACATCTCCAGCACCACCAGCGCGACCGCCACCAGCCCGATCCACGCGGCGAACACGAACACGTTGGCGAACGCATCGGCCTGCGCCTGCACGCCCGCGTCCTTCACGGTATCCACATACGCGCCGATCCGCGGCCGGAAGATCACGCCGACGAGCAGCGCCAGCGACGACAGCAGCGCGTACTGCACCGTGGCGTAGCGCTTGTTGACGATGGACGAGAGCCACACGAGGTGCACCGCGCTGGCGAAGCCGCCGGCGAGGTTTTCCAGCGCGATCGCAGCCGTCAGGCGGTTGAGCGCAGGACCGAGATTCACATTGTCGAAGATCGTGGCCCCCGCCGCCTGGAAGCTGCCGACGAACGCCGCCAGCGCCCAACTCAGGAAACCACCCAGCCCCGTGGCGGCCAGCATGCCATCGAGCCAAGCACCGCCGTGGGCGAGATCGACGTAGATGAGGTTCGTCACCGCCGCGAGCACGCCGCCCACGAGCAGCGCCGGCAGGCGCCCGATCAGCGCCACGCCGATGCCGCCCAGCGCGATCCCCGCCATGGTCATCAGCACGCCGACCATCTTCTGCGCCACCGCGAGATCGGAGTTGGAGTTGCCGATCAGCTTGTAGAACGGCTGCGCGAACGAGCCCCAGATGGAGTCCGCGATGCGGTATGTCATCGCCAGCGCGAGGACCGGGATCGCCCACACCCAGTAGCGCTTCACGATATCGGCCAGCGGCGCGAGCACCCGCTCGAACAGGGTGTCGACGAACGTGGGCGCACCAGTGGGCTGGTCCAGCACGTGCGGCTTGCGGGCCAGCCAGTACGACAGGCCGAGCGGCGCGCCGATGGTGAGCAGCAGGATCCACGGCGTGGCCGCATCGCGGAACTCCGCAGCGTTCGCACCGGGATTGGCGAGCGTATAGAACATGAAGCCCAGCAGCGCCGCGCCGGATACCGCCCAGCCCAGCGCCACGGGCACCACAGCGCGGCGGCGGAGCGCCAAGACGTCAGGATCGGTGAGCGCCTCGGACCGCGCGCGCGGCGCAAACAGCGGCTCCGGCGCGGCGAGCGTTGCAAACACCGCCGCCCCCATCAGCACCGCCAGCATCGCAAACACCGCCTGCCAGCCCGCGGCGGGATCTTCCGGCGTGCGCCACAGGTCCGCCAGCAGCAGCGCCACCGCACCCGCAGTGAGCGCCGCAAGGCGGAAGCCCAGTTGATACTGCACGGTGATCTTGTCGAGAGCTTCCGGCGTCTGCGCGGTCTCGATGCGCCAGGCATCGACGACGATATCCTGACTGGCCGATGCAAAGCCCGCCAGCACGGCGAACAGGGCAAACAGCAGGAGATTGTCGCGCGGATCGACCGTCGCCATGCCGAACAGGCACAACGCGATCACCACTTGGCACAGCACCATCCACGCCTTGCGCCGCCCCACCGTGTTGGCGAAGGGCGGCACCAACCAGTCGAAAGCCGGGGCCCAGATGAACTTGAACGCGTAGAACAACCCGATCCACGACAGCGCGCCGATGGCGCCGAAGGACAGCCCTGCATCCGTCAGCCACACCCCCACCGACCCCAGCAACAGGGAGTTCGGCAGGCCGCAGGCAAAGCCCAGCGCCGTGGCGATCCAGACCGCGCGGCGATCGGCCGGCGTGGGTGGAGCGGCGGTAGCGGCGATGTCGGTCATGCGCGGGCCCTGCGGGAGAAACGTCAGGCGGGCAGGATGGCGGCGCCCGCAGGTTGCGTAAAGCGCGCCACCACAGCGGCCAGCCGCTCGGGATCGATGGGCTTCGTGACGAAATCGTCCATGCCCGCCGCTAGCGCCGCGGTGCGGTCGTCATCGCCGGCGTCGGCTGTCAGGGCGATGAGGGCGGGGGCGTCTGCGCCGGCATAGCGGGGCAGCGCGCGGATGCGCCGGGCGGCGGCGAAGCCATCCAGGCGCGGCATGCGCAGATCGAGGAAGATGAGGTCATAGGCGGCGCGCCCCGCGGCCTCCACAGCCTCCTGCCCGTCTCCGGCCACGTCCACGCTGCAGCCCGCCCGCTGCAGCAGGCGCCGCGCCAGCAGCGCGTTGATCGGGTTGTCCTCCGCCACCAGCACGCGCAGCCCCAGATGCGGCTGCGGCGCTGCACGGTCGTCTTCCGCCGCCGGGGCGGCGTCCGGCAGGACGGCTTGGCCCGCCGCCGCCCGAAGGCGCGCCGAAAGCGAACGTCGCCGCAGAGGCTTGAGAACGTAGTGCGCCACGCCCTGTGCGCGATAGGCGGCGATGGCGTGGCGATCCTCCTGCGGGGCCATCAGCACGAGCGGCCGCCCCAGCGCCAGGAAGGGGCGCGCATCGCCCTGGGCCACGTCGTGATCCACCACCAGCACCGCGCCGGCCGGGGCCGCCTCCGCGCGCGCCACGCGGGTCGGTGCGCCGCCGAGACTTTGCACGGCGAGCGTCAGCGCCTTCGCCAGAACGTCGTTGCCGGCGAGCACCGCCACCGCGAGGCCGTCAAGGCCGTCCGCGTCAGGATCGTGCGCCGGCGAGGCCGCAGCGGCGAACGGCAGGTCCACCCAGAACGCAGACCCCTGCCCCGGCGTGGAGCGCACGCCGGCGGCGCCGCCCAGCGCGTCCGCCAGCTTGCGCACGATGGCGAGCCCGAGGCCTGCCCCCCCATAGAGCCGTGCATGGGAGGCGTCGGCCTGACCGAACGCCTCGAAGATCGCCGCCTGCTTGTCGGGCGAGATGCCGGGGCCTGTGTCGCGCACGGTGAAACGGATGCGTCCCCCCGCCGGCGCCAACTCGATGGTCACCCCGCCGCGCTCGGTGAACTTCACGGCGTTGCCGGCGAGATTGAACAGGATTTGCTTGAGCCGGCCTTCGTCGCCCAGCAGCCGCGCCGGCATCCGGGGATCGACCACTACGGCGACCTCAAGCTGCTTTTCGCGCGCGCGCGGGCTAAGCAGCTCGGCCACGGCCTGGGCGGTGGCCTCGGGATCGAACGCCGCCTCCTCCAGCATCACGCGGCCCGATTCCAGCCGCGAGAAATCGAGAATCTCGGTGATGAGATCGAGCAGATGCTCCCCCGATGTGCGGATGGCGTCGAGGTACTCGCGCGAGGACGCATCGAGCGGCGCGCGTTCCAGCAACCCCGCCATGCCGAGGATGCCGTTCAGCGGCGTGCGCAGTTCGTGGGTCAGCGTGGCGAAGAGGAGAGTCTTGGCGCGCGTGGTTTCGGCGGCGGCGGCGGCGCGGGCGGCCACATCGCGCGCCGAGGCGATACGCTGGCCGTTGGGCAGGCGCCGTTCGCGCCATTCGAACAGGCGGCCATCCGGCGCGGGCGCCTCGAAACTGCGGACATCGCCAGCGAACGGCGGCGGGGCCACACGGCCCCACGGCGCGCGGCGGGGGCCGATCGCCTGGCGGAACACCGCCCTGAACGCCACGTTGGCGCGCAGCAGCGTCCCATCGGCCGCGAACACGGCCATGGGATCGGGCGCGGCGTCGAACAGCGCCGCGTCGTCGACGGGGGGCTGATCGGGGACGCCGGCGGCGCGGGCGGACGGGCGGGCCATGCGGACGGCCTTACACACCCCGCCTTAAGAAACGGTCGCGTCCCGCACCACGGGCGGCGCCTGCGCGCTCGCCCATATCCGCCGGAAACTGAGGGCCTCCGCCACGTGCGGCCGCCGCACGCCGCCACCGCCGTCCAGATCCGCGATGGTGCGGGCCACCCGCAGGGTGCGGTGATATCCGCGTGCCGACAGGGCGAGCGCCGTGGCGGCCTTCGACAAGAGCGCCTGACCCGGCGCATCGGGCAAGGCGACCCGCTCCAGCGTCGCCTGGTCCATCACGGCATTCAGCACCGGGCAGCGGTCCGCCTGCATCTCGCGCGCGGCCTGCACGCGCGCCGCGACCTCGGCGGTGCCTTCGTGCGGCGGCGGCAGCGCGAGATCGGCGGCGGTGACGGCGGGCACATCGAGCTGGAGGTCGATCCGGTCCAGCAGCGGGCCCGACAGGCGGCCCTGGTACTCCGACGCGCAGCGCGGCCCGCGCCGGCACTGCCCTGCCCCGCCGCCGCAACGGCACGGGTTCATCGCCGCCACCAGCTGCACGCGGGCCGGGTACGTGATGTGATGGTTGGCCCGCGCCACGGTGACCTCCCCGGTCTCCAGCGGCTGGCGCAATGCATCGAGCGTCTGGGGATTGAACTCCGGCATTATGGCGCAAACGCCACAAGAGCCCGTTGTTTTTACAAGCGTTTATCGCACAAACGGCATTGCCAATTGTTATCCGATATCCAATTAGCACGTGACGTGCTGCGCGACGCAGTGATATAGGACGTCCCATATCTGGCTCGTTGAGCTGGTCCCTAGCCGGGTCGCAAGGCGCGGAGGGGAAGGGGATCGAACCCTTGCTACCGTTGCAGCGGTAGACCACCGGCTCTAACACCGGGTACTTTGCACACTCAGTCACCCCTCCGCAGGGGTAAGCCGGTCGGACCTCTGGTCCGGCCGGTTCTGCGTTTTACGGCTGAGTCGGCGGGGCGCCAAGTAAAAAGTCACCGGGCATACAAGATGTACGCTACGCCCTGAGGGCATATTCGGTATTCGTGCCCCATGGGCACTGTGCGTGGGGCGCACATTTGGCGAACGGTGAAAACTTCCACCGCAGTAATACACCGCGTAACACGACGTTACGTCGTTGGCGCTGTGCCAGCCCGGCAATATGACTCAGTTGCGTCACACGCAACTTCGCAAATGGCGAATGAATACTTGGCGACTATAGATCGCTCAACTTAAGTGTTTCCAAGTTGAGCGCAGTCAGCACCGCTAGAAAGAAGGTAGCAGGGAAGGTTCCCCTGCTGAGCTTGTTGGCCACAGATGCTTCGCTCTCTTCTAGCCCCTGAGCGTTCAGGCGCTCGGCTAGATTACCGTAGGTCATCTCGCGGCGCTTGAGTTCTGCCTTCAGGAAGCGCTTCACGCGCCCAGCCCAATCGATTTCCGACATCCTGTCCTCCATGGAAGATATCATATCTGATATTTTCCTGTTGACAACGCGAGCCTCCGATCATATCTGATGTGCGAAGAAGGTCGCACATCTGAGATGGCTCAACATTTCCTCCTCTCCCGCGCTGCCAAATCGCTCTCGCTAGCGACCGTGCTCCGCATGAGCGAGGGCCAGGTGGAAGAGACGTTCCGCAAAATCCGCTGGGATGCGACCGAAGGCCAGCCGGTGTGCCCGCACTGTGGCGGGCTGGACGCCTACGAGGCCCGCCGCCCGAATGGATCCCTTCGTTTCCGCTGCAAGGCCTGCCGGAAGGACTTCACGCTCACCAGCGGGACGCTGTTCGCCTCCCACAAGCTGCCGCTCCAGATGTACCTCGTCGCGATCCTGATCTTCTGCAACGAAGTGAAGGGGAAGAGCATGTTGGCGCTGAGCCGCGATCTCGGCACGAGCTACAAGACGGCCTTCGTTCTCGCCCACAAACTGCGTGAAGCCATGGCCGAAGAGTTCCGCGGCCGGACGTTGGGCGGCGCCGGCGTCGTGGCCGAAATTGACGGCATGTACGTCGGGGGTTCGATCCGGCCTGCCAACTTCAAGAAGGACCGCGTGGATCGTCGCCGCGCGCAGCACCAGACCGGCAAGCGCCGCGTCGTCGTCGTGATCCGCGAGCGGGGCGGCAAGACGCTCCCGGGTGTGTTCAAGTCGGAAGCCGATGCGCTAGCCTTCATCCGCGCGCGCGTCTCGACTGAGACGGTCCTCCACGCTGACGAGGCCAGCGGCTGGAACGTGCTCCACGAGCGCTACACGCTCCACCGCATCAACCACCTAGTCGCCTACAGCGACGGGATCGCGTGCACCAATCAGGCTGAGAGCTTCTTTTCCCGCCTGCGTCGGGGCGAGATGGGCCACTCCCACCACATCGCGGGGCCGTACCTTATCCGGTATGCGCAGGAGTCGGCCTGGCGAGAGGATAACCGGCGTCAGGACAACGGCGCTCAGGTCCGGCAGGTTGCCCGGCTCGCGCTCGCCCGTAAACAAAGCGTCGATTTCTGCGGCTACTGGCAGCGACACAAAGGCTAAGCGAGCGCTCTCTGCCAAGTTGGCAAAGACTTCCAGTCCGCGATGAATCCCATTGGGTAAAGAGGTATGTCCGGATACTGATCGAACAGGGCCGACAGTTTTTTTGCCCAATCATGATCTGGAGCAACTGCATCAAGCAGCACGCAAATCGACACAGCTTGAGCGTGAAGCCTCTTATTGTCGGGGACCTCGGCACGACGCGCATAAGGCACCGTCGGCTTGATGGTGAAGACGCGATTCCAAAGACGCGAATGGTGCGCGCACAAGTTTCGAACGTACGAGAGGCAATGTAACCACGAGGCGAGTGTCTTCTGGTTCAGAGTGAAATCAGTCAGCAACTCATGCGCTAGAGACGCTGACATACCCTTGACGGTAAGGCAGACGGTTCCGAATGACATGCACTCAAACAGCATCCACGCCGGAGGCATCGGCGGCGATGTGTACTTCGTGTAGTAGTGGTCGATAAAGACGTCCGTTGACTTATCGAGTTGCTTATCGATTTCCGCCATATACCGCGTGTGATCGATCATCGAAAAATTGGCGGGATCAGTGTACCAGTGGGAGCCGCCAGAGACCGCCGCCTGTCCGCTCATCGCCGCGCGCACGGAAATTTCTACGCGCTCGATGGCGTCCAGAAACAATAGTCGAAGCTTGCGATCAAAGACGTAGAGCCGGACAACCTGCTCAAATGTTGTCCCCGACTTGAACACGTGTCGGTCTGGGCCGTTACCGCCCTGCTGATAGGGCAGCATGTAGCCGGAGAGTCTGTAGTAGCCGATGTGTCGAAGGCGCCGTAGCGCGTGCGCGTCGTCTCCGACTATCAGGCCGCGCGATTTGAGAAGATTCAGCAGATCGCTCGGCGGCATCGCCGGCTTTGCAAATGCGGTCATCCCCAGCCCGACCACAAAAAATGAAAACCCGCCCGTTTGCACCGTTCTTATGAGAGGTGGGGCGGGT
>JAIYAO010000178.1 GCA_027488965.1 Alphaproteobacteria bacterium | reverse complement strand
TCGCCGCGATGGAGGCCCACAGCAGCGCCACTTCCGCCATCGCCCAGTCCAGCCGCTTCAGTCCGAAGAACAGGAAGGACCAGCCGGCGTTGATCATGAGGTGGATGCCGAAGAGGACCAGCGCCGGCCACGCCGCAACGCCCGCCGCCTCCCACACCAGCCAGCCAGCGACCGCCATGGCGGTGTAGAGCACGGACCACACGACCGGGAACGCCCAGTTCGGCGGCGTCCAGCCCGGCTTGCGCAGCGCGGCGTACCAGGGGCCGGGCTTGAACACCGCGCCGGAGGATGCGGCGGCGAAGCACGCCGCGAAGAAGGCTGCCAGTGCGGTAAGGGCGCTCGAATCCATGGACGGCCGGCCTCCAGGTCAACGGTTCTGCTGCACGGGAACGCGCAGGCCGGCCCAACGTTGCAGCCGCGGCCTTATCCGCAGGAACGCGAGATAGGCGCGCTCAAGCGCCCACAGCACCGGCGGCAGGCGTGCGAGATGCCCAAGCGGGCTGAGAACCGGGATGGCGCGCCAGACAGCGGCGAAAGCGGCTGCGCCCGATACGGCCGGCATGCCTGTCTCCTGGGCATGGAAACGCGCCAGCAGCAGCGCCCGGTCCGTGGGACACACCGCATCGGGCGCGCTCACATCGACGAAGGTGATGGCGCGGCCGCGGTCGAGCTTCGCCATCAGCGCGATTTCACGCTGGCAAAGAGGGCAGGCGCCGTCGAACCAGACCGTGAGTTTGCGCATGTCACCCATATCGGGCGCGCCGGCGCCCGCGCCAAGCAGGGCCCATGGTCGCAACCCGGACGCCGCCCGTCATGCCTTCGTTGGCGGCGCCGACAGCGCCTGCACGAACAGGGCGGCGCACTGGCGGGCATAGGCAGCGATCTCGTCGGGGGTCCCCGTGTCGCGCCCCAGCTGCTGGCGATAGACGAACTCGCCCTGCACCGCCGCGAGGAACATCACCGCCGTGGCCCACGGGTCGGCGCAGGCGATGCGGCCCTTGTCGGCCTCGCTCCGGAAGATGTCGGCCAAGACGCCGGTGGTGCGGCGCACCACAGCTTCGTAGAAAAGCTGCGGCAGCTCCGGCCGCGTGGCGCCCTCGGTGATCATCACCCCGTGGAGCGCGGTCACCTCCTCGCTCGTGATCATGCTCACAAACCCCGCGCCAAGGCGGGCGAGTGTGCTCTGCAGGTCGCCGGAGCCCTCGGCGTCCAGCTTGGCGGTCTCGAATAGGGCGAGGCACCCTTGGCTCATGGCCGCGACGAACAGCTCCTCCTTGTGGGCGAAGTGCGCGTAGATCGTGACCTTGGACACCTGCGCCGCCGCCGCCACCGCATCCATGCTCACGCGGTTGAAGGGTTCCTCCAGGAAGAGGCGCTTGGCCGCTTCCAGGATCGCCTGGCGCTTGGGAGAGCCGCGGGCCGCCAGATCGGGCCCGGGCGAGATGCCTCTTTTCATACTGTACCGTTCAGTGTAATCCGATTTTATGTACTGAACGTATCAGTACAATCAATGGGTCTCAACGATCGGTCCGCAGGCGGTCCGGTGGCGAGGAAAGGGTGGGGCGCGTGATCGGCGTGGCGCTGAAAATGCTGATGGGGGACCGGGTCAAGTACCTGGGGCTGGTGCTGGGCATCGGCTTCGCCACCCTGTTGATGACCCAGCAGACGTCGATTTTCATCGGCCTGCTGACGTGGGGTGCGAACCCGGTGCTCGACGTGCGCGAGGCGCAGGTGTGGGTGATGGACTCCCGTGTCCGCCAGGCCGACCAGGGCCAGCCCATCAGCGACCAGGAACTCTACCGCATCCGCTCCATCGACGGGGTGGACTGGGCGGTGCCCTACTATCGCGGCACGGCGACGCTGAAATCCCTCGACGGGGCGCTCTCGGCGGTCACGCTCATCGGCGTGGACAACCAGAGCCTCATCGGGCTCCCGCCGGAGAACCGCGCCGCCGCCGCCGCCGCGATCCGCGGCCGCAACGCCGTGGTGGTGGATTCCAACACCGCGTTCCTCATCTTCCCCGACAAGCGCGATCCCGTAGGGCAGGTGGCGGAGATCAACGACAACCGCGTGATCATCACGGGGATGACGAAGGCGCTGACGACGTTCGCGGGCCTGCCCATCGCCTACATGAAGTACACCGACGCGATCTCCATCACGCCGCCGGAACGCAACAAGCTGTCGTTCGTGCTTGCGACGCCCAGGGCGGGCGTCAGCGCGCAGGAACTGGCCGATCGCATCACGCAGACCACAGGGTTGAAGGCGCTCACGCGCGACCAGTTCGCCAAGGCGGGCGTGGACTTCATCATCAACAATACCGGCATTCCACTGTCGTTCGGCATCGCGATCGGGCTCGGCGTCGTGGTGGCCATCGTGATCACGGCGCTGACGCTGGCCATGTTCATTACAGAGAACCTGAAGAACTTCGGCGCGTTGAAGGCCATCGGGGTCACCAACAACCAGATCCTCACCATGGTGATGAGCCAGGCGCTGCTCGTCGGGCTGATCGGTTACGGCATCGGCATCGGCGGCACGGCGGCGTTCATCGCGGGTGGACGCAACGACCCCAGCCTCGCGGGGTTCAACCTGCTCTGGCAGGTGGTGGCGGGTTCGGCCGTCGTGGTGTTTCTCATCGTGATCGCGTCGGCCTTCTTCAGCGTGCGCCGGGTGCTGAAGATGGATCCGGCTATCGTGTTCAGGGGCTAGGCGATGAGGCGCGAACACACCTTGCCTGCCGCGCAGTGCACCGGCGTCGTCATGGAGTTTCCCAACGGGGCCGAACGTCTGCGCGTGCTCCATGGCGTCGATTTCCACATCGACTACGGGCGGATCACCTTTCTCGTCGGTCCTTCCGGTTCGGGCAAGACGACGATGCTGTCGATCCTGTCGGGCACGCTCTCGGCCACGGCCGGCGAGGTAGAGGTGCTGGGCGAACGGCTGGACCGGATGTCGAGCGCAGCGCTTGTCAAGTTCCGCCGCCGCAAGATCGGTTT
>JAIYAO010000079.1 GCA_027488965.1 Alphaproteobacteria bacterium | reverse complement strand
GCCTTCACCGATTCCATCAATCCCGACTGGGTGACCCTGCCCTACGAGGACACCATCAAGGCCGCGGACTGGTTCAAGGCGAAGCCGTGGATCGACGACCAGCGCATGGCGGCGGCGGGCGGCTCCTACGGCGGGTATCTGGCGTCGGTGCTGCTGGGTCGGCCGCACCCGTTCAAGACGCTGGTGGCGCACGCGGCGGTCTACAACATGTTCACCCAGGTCGGCGCCGATGGCGGGGGCGAACGGGCGCGGCATTACGAGTTCTGGGACAACCCGCAGGCGTTTGCGGCTGTCTCGCCGCACACCAACGCCGCCAGCTTCACGACGCCCACGCTGGTGATCCACGGCCAGCAGGACCTGCGTGTGCCGGTGAACCATGGCGTGGAGCTGTTCCACACGCTGCAGAAACGCGGCGTGCCCTCGCGCTTCATCTACTACCCCGACGAGAACCACTGGATCCTGAAGCCGCAGAACTCCGTGTTCTGGTACGCGCAGGTGCGTGAGTGGCTGGCCTTGTATGCACCGCCCGGTCCTTCGCCCATCGGCGGCGCGCCGGTGGCGGCGGCGCCCGCGCAACAGAAGTGACGCCACAAAAGTAAAGAGAGAGACGCCCATGGCCTTCAAACCCTTCGACCTCACCGGCAAGGTCGCCGTCGTCACCGGCGGCAACGGCGGCATCGGCCTGGGCATGGCGGAGGGGCTCGCCGCCGCCGGCGCATCCGTGGCCATCTGGGGACGCAATGCGGACAAGAACCATGCAGCGGAGACAGCGCTGTCGGCGGTCACCACCTGCAAGGCCTATGCGGTTGATGTGGCCGACGAGGCCGCCGTGATCGCAGCGATGGCGCAGACCGTCGCGGACTTCGGCCGTGTCGACACGGTGATCGCCAACGCCGGCATCGGCGGCGGCGCACGCTCCTTCGCGGAATTCTCCACCGAGCAGTGGCGCCGCGTGCTCGCCGTCGATCTCGACGGTGTGTTCTGGACGCTGCGCGAAGCCTGCAAGCACATGGAGGCGCGCGCCCGCGCGGGCGATCCGGGCGGCTCGCTCGTGGCCATCTCGTCCACCTCCGCCATCCACGGCGCACCGCGCAACCAGGCCTACGCCGCCGCCAAGGGCGCACTCACCGCCATGATCCGCGGCATCGCAGTGGAGTATGCACGCTACGGGGTGCGCGCCAATGCGGTGCTGCCGGGCTGGGTCCACACGGACCTGGCGGGGCCGGCGCTCGACTCGAAGGGCTTCCAGGAAAAGGTGCTGCCCCGCGTGCCCATGCGCCGGTGGGGCGCCAAGGAGGACTTCGGCGGCATCGCCGTGTACCTCGCCTCCGACGCCTCCGCCTTCCACACGGGCGACATGCTGGTCCTTGACGGCGGTTACACGATCTTCTGACCCCGGCTTCCGACCCCGGCCCGGCGCATCGGTCCGCGAGGCTTTACAGGGACCGCCCCTGCGGTGAAGGTCCCGCCACATCGGGGAGAAGAGAATGCTGCGCATCCTGACCATGGGCGTATGCCTGGCGATGCTGGCCGCCGCGCCCGCACACGCCAAGACATTCCGCATCCGGCCCGGCCCGGACGCGCAGACCCAGCTCCAGACCGCCCTCATCGAGGCGCGCCCCGGCGATACGGTGAGCCTGGCGGAGGGGCGGTTCGAACTCACTAGCGGACTGTCGCTGGACGTGGACCGGGTTACGGTGCGCGGCGAAGGCCAGGACGAGTCCATCCTCTCCTTCACCAACCAGACGTCCGGCGCCGAAGGCCTGCTTGTGACGTCCGACGATGTGACGCTGCGCGATTTCGCCGTGGAGAACTCCAAGGGCGACGGGATCAAGTCCCGCGGCGCCGACCGCATCCGCTATTTGAACCTTCAAGTGAGCTGGGCGGGGCCGCCGAAGTCCACCAACGGCGCCTACGGCGTTTACCCCGTCAGTTCGCAGGACGTGCTGATCGACCGCGTCACCGTGCGCGGCGCATCCGATGCGGGCATCTACGTGGGCCAGTCGCGCAACATCATCGTGCGGCGGTCGGTGGCCGAGTTCAACGTCGCCGGCATCGAGATCGAAAACAGCTTCAACGCCGACGTCCACGACAACGCCGTCACGCGCAATACCGGCGGGATCCTCGTGTTCGACCTCCCCGGCCTGCCGCAGCAGGGCGGCCATTCGATCCGCGTGTTCAAGAACCTGGTGGAGCGCAACGACACGCCCAACTTCGCCCCGCCCGGCAACATCGTCGCCAGCGTGCCCACGGGCACCGGTGTCCTCATCATGGCCAACCGCAACGTGCACGTGTTCGACAATGCGATCGGCGAGAACGGCACCGCCAACGTCATCGTCAGCGCCTATCGCAACGACATCGGCGACGCCGGCTACAACGCCCTGCCGCGCGACATTATGATCCGGAACAACGTGTTCGGCCGCACGGGTTTTGCGCCTGCTGGAGACCTCGCGGCGCTCAAGAGCGCAGGGGTGCCGCTGCCCGACGTGCTGTGGGACGGCGTCACCACCTACGTGGCGGGCGGCGCGCCCCGCAACGAACCGGTGCGCATCAGCCTCAAGGACAACCGCACGAACCGCAACACGCCGGTGAGCTTCCTGTCGCTGGGCCTGCCGGTGGCCACCAGCCCCGTCACGGATGCAGCGCCCGACGCGTCCATGCCGGGCGTTCTGCTAATTGCGGAGCCTCCCCCCGTGCGGCTGCCGCAGGACTGATGCGCGGGATCTTCCTCGCGGGCGCGCTCGCCCTCCTGGTGGGAGCAGCGGCGCCTGTGCGCGCGGCTGCAGACGGGCCGAACATGGCGGCGCTGCTGGCCGAGCGTCCGTCGCCGACGCTGTCCGCGTACCGGTTGTTCCGCGACGCGGGCGCACGCATCCCCAACCCCGGCGTCACGCCGTACGACCTCGTCACGCCGCTCTTCTCGGACTACGCGCTGAAGCAGCGCTTCGTGGTCGCGCCGCCCGGCGCGCCGGCGCGGTTGAACGGCGACGACGTGTTCGCCTTTCCCGTCGGCGCCGTGCTGGTGAAGACCTTCGCCTACCCCGCCGACCTGCGCGCGCCCGATGTGGAGGTGCGCCCGATCGAAACGCGTTTGCTGGTGCGCCAGCGGGCGGGTTGGGCGGCGATGACCTATGTATGGGACGCCGATGGGCGCGAAGCGCGCCTGCAGGTGGCCGGCGCCACAGTGCCGGTGCAATTCCGCGATGCCGAGGGTGCGCTGCGTGAGATCGCCTACGCCGTGCCCAACAAAAACCAGTGCAAGGGCTGCCACGCCTCCGACAACGCGGTCACGCCTATCGGCCCCGCCCCGCGCCACCTTGATCGCGAGATGGTCTATGCCGACGGTCGGCGCAGCCAGCTTGCCCACTGGGTGGCGACAGGGCTGCTCGACGCCGCACCCCCATCCGTGTCCGCGCCGTCAACGCTCGACGCACGGGCGCGCGCCTACCTCGATGTAAACTGCGCCCACTGCCACAACCCGCAGGGGCCGGCAGCCAATTCCGGGCTGGACCTGCGCGCCGCGCAAACGGATCCCGCGCTCTGGGGCGTGCGCAAGCGCCCCGTGGCGGCGGGCCGCGCCGCCGGCGGGTTCCTCTTCGCCATCGACCCCGGCCGTCCCGACAGCTCCATCCTGCTCCACCGCATGCGGAGCACCGATCCCGGCGTGATGATGCCCGAACTGGGCCGCACGCTGGCGCACCGCGAAGGCGTCGATCTCATCGCCCGCTGGATTGCGGCGATGGACGCCGACGGCGCCGTCCCCGACAACACCCCCTAGGAGGAAGCCCCATGTCCCTGCGCACGCCCATCTGCGACATGCTCGAGATCGAGCACCCGATCCTGCTCGCCGGCATGGGCGGGGTGTCCTACGCGGAACTCGCCGCCGCGGTGTCCAACGCCGGCGGCTACGGCGTGCTGGGCATGGCGGGCACATCCGCCCGGTTCATCCGCGAACAGATGATCCGCACGCGGGAACTCACCTCGCGGCCCTTCGGCGTCGACCTGCTGGCGGCCTCGCCCGAGTCGCTGGTGGAATCGGTGGACGTGATCATCGGCGAAGGCGCCTCCAGCTTCGTGGCCGGCCTCGGCGTGCCGATGCCGATCATGGAGAAGCTCAAGAAGGCGGGCCTCAAGGTGATGGTGGTGTGCGGGGCGGTGAAGCACGCCATCAAGGCCGAGCAGGCGGGCTGCGATGCGGTGATATGCCAGGGCGGCGAAGGCGGCGGCCACACGGGGCTTGTGGGCACCGCCCCGCTCGTGGCGCAGGCGGTGGAAGCCGTGAAGATCCCCGTGATCGCTGCGGGCGGCCTCTACGACGGGCGCGGCCTCGCCGCGGCGCTGGCGCTAGGCGCGCAGGGCGTGTGGATGGGCACGCGCTTCATCGCCGCCACGGAATCCCACGCCGCGCCGATGTACCGAGACGCCATCACCGGCGCGACCGACGAGGACACGATCCGCACGCGCTGCTACTCCGGCAAGCCCATGCGCGTGAAGAAGAACGGCTACGTCGATGACTGGGAGCGCCGCCCGCAGGACATCCAGCCCTTCCCGATGCAGGCCGCGCTGAGCGTGCAGACGGGCGTCATCGGCGGCATCGGCGGCCAACTGGAGGGTCTAGATGCGGACCGTTCCTGCTTCGCCATGGGCCAGTCCGCCGGCGGCGTGCGCACCGTGAAGCCCGCCGCCGACATCGTCGCCGACATCATGGCCGAGGCGCATGCGGCCATCGCACGGATGGCGGCGCTCAACGCGCGCTCCCCGGCCGCCGGCGCGGCGGCCTGACCGCCATGGCCCCGCTGAGACATCTCGCCATCGCCGCCGTCCTGCTGGTGTCGGCGTGCGCCACGGCCACCGGCCCCGGTCCCGGCGGCGTCACGGCGCCCGCCGGCTATCCGCCGAACCCCTGGGACGTGCGCATCGAAGGCGCCGCGTGGACGGCGACCACGCACGCCGCCATCGACGCCCTCGCCCCGCAGCTGCTCACCACCCTGCCCGCCGACATCGACGCCTTCTGCCCCGGCTACCGCACCGCCCCGCCCGCCAGCCGGCGCGCGTTCTACGTGGCGCTGCTGAGCGAGCTGGCCCGCTACGAAAGCAATTTCGATCCCGCGACCCGGTTTCAGGAAACGTTCACGGACCGCACGGGCCAGCGCGTGGTCAGCCGCGGGCTGCTGCAACTCTCCCAGGAGAGCGCCAACGGCTACGGTTGCGCCATCACCAACGCCCAGCAGCTGCACGACCCCACCACCAACCTGCAGTGCGCCGTGCGCATCCTGGGCCGCTGGGTGGAGCGCGACCAGCTCATCGCGGGCTACAGCGGCGGCGCATGGCGCGGGGCCTCGCGCTACTGGTCGCCCCTGCGCGACCGCAACAAGCTGGTGGACCTGCAAGCCGCGCTGAACGCCAAGCCCTACTGCGCCCGCCGCCGCTGAGCCGCGCCATGGCGCCCAATTCCGGTCACGGCGGGTGCGGAGTATAGCGGATCATGGCCGTCCGCTCCGCCCCCGCCCTCGTCTGTCTGGTGCTTGCCTGCCTGGTGGGCGTCGCACAGGCGCAGACGCAACCGCCGCCGCTGAGCGAAACCGCGCAGGCCCGGCGCGCGCAGTACGGCGACGAGTTGCGGCAACTGGCGCAAGTGCTGGGCGGGGCGCACTACCTGCGCGTGCTCTGCGTGGGCCGCGGCGACCAGTCCTGGCGCCAGTTCATGACCGCCATGCTCGACCGCGAGGGCGGCGCGCGCCGCACCGATCTGGTGGACGGCTTCAACGCCGGCTACCGGGACATCGAACTGCGCTTTCCCAACTGCTCGCCCGCCGCGCAGTCCTACGAAACCGAACTGAAGAACCAGGGCATGCGCCTGGCCGACACGCTCGCCGCTCGCCACTCGGACTAACCATGGATCCCGCCGCCCCGCTCAGCGATGCCGAACAGAAGCAGCTCGCCCTCGATCTCCTGCTCGATGCCTGGGAGACCGCGCTGGCGCGCGGGGTGGGCGCCGAAGTGTTGGCCTCCACCGCCATCTTCGCCGCCCTCGCCGACATGGTGGACCTGCACGGCGAGGAGGCAGTGGCGCAGTTCTGCGCCGGCCTGCCGGCCCGCCTTCGCAACGGCGAATTCTCGCTGAACGCCGGGACGTAGGCGCTCACGCCTGGTGCGTGCGCATGGCCGCGAAGAAGGCCTGCGCGTCCGCCGATGCGCCCGTCTCCTCGCCCGGAACATCCTCGCAAAACTTCACCCACGGCACCCGGCTCTCGATCCCGTACTGGATGACGATGGGGACCGCATCCGGCGCATCGAGCGAGCCGATGGTCACATAGAAGCGCGCCTCCGGCGTGTCGTAGGCGAACGACAGCGGCGTGCCGCACGCCGCGCAGAAGCCGCGCTGGGCGAGGCTGGAGCTGGCGAAGAAAGCGGGCGCGCCCTTCGTCCAGGCGAAGTCGGCCTTCTTCGCCCCGGCGAGCGCCGCAAAGAGCCCGCCCGTGGCGCGCTGGCACATGCGGCAATGGCAGACGTGGCTGTTCTCCGGGGGCGCATAGAGCGCGTAGCGCACCGCGCCGCACTGGCAGCCGCCGGTGGCCTTCGGGGTGCGGGCATCGTCCATGCGTTCTCTCCAGGCTGCGGCGCATGATAGGAACAGGGCGCACCCGGCGCCAAGCGTCGTCACTGAAGGCCCCGCCGCCATGGCTGCACCACCCTGCGCCCTCGACGGCGTCCGCGTGCTCGACCTGTCGCGCATCCTTTCGGGCCCATGGGCGACACAGACGCTCGCAGACATGGGCGCCGAGGTGATCAAGGTGGAGAAGCCCGGTGCGGGCGACGACACGCGCGGCTGGGGCCCGCCCTTCCTGCCCGGCGCGGACGGCGCACAGGGCGACGCCGCCTACTATCTCGCCGCCAACCGCAACAAGCGCGCGATCACCGTCGATTTCACGCATCCCGAGGGCGCAGCCCTGGTCCGCACGCTGGCCGCGCAAAGCCACGTGTTCGTGGAGAACTTCCGCACCGGCGGCCTCGCGAAGTACGGGCTCGACTACGGCAGCCTCAGCGCGATCAATCCCGCGCTCGTGTACTGCTCCATCACCGGCTTCGGGCAGGACGGCCCCTACGCCCAGCGCGCCGGCTACGATTACCTCGTGCAGGCCATGGGCGGGCTGATGAGCATCACCGGCCAGCCGGAAGGCGCGCCGGGGGGCGAGCCGATGAAGGTGGGCGTGGCGGTGGCCGACCTCTTCACCGGCATGTACGCCGTGACCGGCATCCTCGCCGCGCTGCGCCACGCTGAACGCACCGGCGAAGGCCAGCACATCGACATCGCGCTGCTCGATTGCCAGGCCGCGATGCTGGCTAACCAGGCGATGAACTGGTTCGCGAGCGGGACCGCGCCTACGCGTCTCGGCAACGCACACCCCAACATCGCGCCCTACCAGGTGTTCCAGACGCTGGACGGCCACATCGTGCTCGCCGTCGGCAACGACGGCCAGTTCCGCGCCTTCTGCAAGGCGGCAAGCCTCGATGCGATGGCCGACGATCCGCGCTTCGCCGCCAATCCCGCGCGCGTCGCCCACCGGGAGGCGCTGACGGCGGCGATCGCCACGGCGATGGCCGCGCGCACCTCGGCGCAGTGGATCGCGGCACTCGACGCCGTGGGCGTGCCATGCGGGCCCATCAACACCGTGGACCAGGTGTTCGCCGATCCGCATGTACAGGCCCGCGGCCTCGCCCACACCATGCACCGCAGCGACGGCGGCGAGGTCACGCTGGTGGCGAGCCCCCTGCGTCTAGCGCGCACGCCGCCACGCACCGACCACGCACCGCCCCTGCTCGGCGCCGATACGGAGGCGGTGCTGCGCGATCTGGCGGGCCTGGACGATATCGCCCTCGCACGGTTGCGCGCCGCCGGCGCGATCTGAAGGAAAGGCTGGCCCGCCATGATCGAACTCTTCGCGTCGCCCGGCGTGTCCGCCCAGAAGGTCCGCATCATGCTGGAGGAAACTGGGCTGGCGTATGTGCACACCGTCACGCCGCCGCCCCAGGACACGCTGCTGGACCGCCCGCCGTCCCTCAACGATCCGAAGGGTCCCGATGGGCCGCCCATCCAGATCGGGGAAAGCGCCGCCATCGCGCTCTATCTTGCCCGCAAGGCGGGACGGCTCGGGCCGGAGGGGCCGCGCGAGGCGGCGGCGTTCGACTACTGGGCCCACGCCATCTCGTCGACGTTGGCCCCGCTGTTTGCGATGCACGCCCACTTCCGCGCCCATGCGGGAGCCGCAGTCCCGCTGGCGGTGTTCGATGCGGCGGTGCGCAAGTCGCTGCATGTGTTCGAGGAGCACATGGCCACACGCCACTTCATGGTGGGCGAGCGCTTCACCGCCATCGACGCGCTGCTCTATCCCCACCTCGCCGGCGCTGCGACCGCGCTCGACGGCGGCCTGGACGGCTTTCCCAACCTGGTGCGCTACCGCGACCGCATCGGCCGGCGCGACGCCGTGCGCCGCGCCATGGCCTAGCGGCCTGCGCGCAACGCCGAGAGCGTGCGGCCGGGTGAGATGTCCTCCACGGCGGTCTTCACATGGATGAGCGCCGGTGCGCCGGCGGTGCGGGCAGCGGCGAAAGCAGGCGCGAAATCCGCCGTGCGCTCCACCGTGGCGCCCCACGCGCCGAAGGCGCGGGCGTAGGCGGCGAAATCGGGGTTGCGCAGGTCCGTGGCGCTGACGCGGCCGGGGAAGTGGCGCTCCTGGTGCATGCGGATCGTGCCGTAGCTGCCATTGTCGACGACGATGACGACGATGTGGACGCCGTACTGCACGGCGGTGGCGAGTTCCTGCCCCGTCATGAGAAAGCAGCCGTCGCCGGCGAAGGCGTACACCTCGCGCGACGGGTGCGCGAGCTTGGCGGCGATGGCGGCGGGCACCCCGTAGCCCATCGCGCCGCTGGTGGGCGCCAGTTGCGTGCGGAAGGCGCGGTGGCGATAGAACCGGTGCAGCCACGCCGCATAGTTGCCCGCGCCGTTGGCGACGATGGCGTCCGCAGGCGCCGTCTCGGCGATGTGGGCGACGATATCGCTCATGTTCACCGCACCCGTCACCGCCACGGGCTTGGTCCATGCTTCGTAATCGGCGCGCGCGTCGGCGCGCCAGGCCGCCCATTGGGGCGTCACGCGCAGCGCCCGCAGCGCCGCCGCCGCTGAGCCCACATCCGCCACCGCCGCATGGCGCGCCGGCCACACGCGGCCAAGCTCCTCGGCGCCCGCATGGATGTGGATCAGCTTCTGCGCTGTTTCTGCGGGCGTAAACAACGTGTAGCCCTGCGTGGCGTTCTCCCCGAGCCGCGCGCCGAGGGCGATAAGCAGGTCGCAGTCGTGCACGCGCTGCAGCAGCTTCGGGTTGGGGCCGAGGCCCAGATCGCCCACGAAATGCGGGGCGTCGTTGTCGAACAGGTCCTTGCGGCGGAACGACAGGATCACGGGAAGATCGTTGGCCTCCACGAAGGCGCGCACATCGGCCAGCGCCGCCGGATCCCAGCCGCCGCCGCCCAGCAGCAGGAGCGGACGCGCGCTGGCTTGCAGCGCATCGCGCACCGCATCGACGCACGCGGGCGACAAGCCGGATCGCGCCGGCGCCTGCACGACTGGCGGCGCATCCTCAGTTTCCGCGGCGAGCATGTCCTCCGGCAGCGCAATGGCCACGGGTCCCTGCCGGCCCTGCAGCGCGGTGGCGAAGGCGCGCCCCACGATCTCGTGCACGCGCGCGGCGTCGTCGAGTTCCACCGCCCATTTCGCCAGCGGCCCGAAGAACTGCGCGTAATCCACTTCCTGGAACGCCTCGCGGCCGCGGTCGGCGGTGGAGACCTGCCCGATGAACAGCAGCATGGGCGTGGAGTCCTGGCGTGCGGTGTGCACACCCACGCTCGCATGCGTGGCGCCGGGGCCGCGGGTGACCATGCACACGCCGGGACGGCCCGTGAGTTTGCCGTGCGCCTCCGCCATGTTCGCCGCTCCCGCTTCCATGCGGCAGGCGATCACCTGGATCTTGTCGGCCACGTCGGTGAGCGCGTCGAGCACGGGCAGATAGCTCTCGCCCGGCACGCAGAACACGCGGTCCACACCGTGCGCCACGAGCGCATCCACAAGTCGGCGTGCGCCGGTGCGTCGCATGGGGCCCTCCGGGATCGTTCGGACAATGATTGGTCGGGGCGGGGGGACTCGAACTCCCGACCCCCTGCTCCCAAAGCAGGTGCTCTACCAGGCTGAGCTACGCCCCGACTGCCTCCGGTCTAGCCGGTTCGGGCCATGAAATGAAGCGGCCTTCAGCGCGGCGGGGGCGCAAGCGCGTCGGGCGCAAGGCGCGCCACCTGCCCGCGCAGCGGCGGGCGCACGTTCTCGAACGCGCCGGTGACGTAGGCCGCGCCATCGGGGCCGAAGGCGATGTTGGTGAGGTACGGCGTGGCCACCGGGATCGACGCCACCACGCGCCCCGTGCGCGACAGCCGCAGGATGCGCCCTTCCCCGTACAGGCAGACATAGAGATCGCCGTCCGGCCCCCGCTCCAGCCCGTCCGGGCCCGCTTCCGCATAGGCGCCCACGCGGCGCGTCAGCGCGTTGAGATCGGCGAAGACGCGCATGGCGCCGAGTGCGCCGTCGGGCAGGATCGGGTAGCGCAGCACACGCCGCGTCAGGTGCTCATCGACGTAGAGCGCATTCTCCGCGCGATCGACGAACACGCCGTTGGGATAGCGGAGCCCCGCCGCCACGCGCCGCAGGGCGCCGTCCGCGCCGAGGTGCAGCACCGCGCCCGTGGCCGGCGCATCGGCGGAGAAGATGCCGGGATCGCTGAAATAGACGCCGCCGCGGCCGTCCGCAGACGCATCGTTGGGATCCTGCAGGCGCGTGCCAGCGTCGTCGCGCAGCCAGCGCCGCGTCACGGCGAAGTTCCCGTCCAGCGCCACCAGCGCAGCGGCGCGATGGCACAACACCAGCAGCCCCTCGCCCCACGGCGCGAGCGCGGTGGGGCCGCAGCCCGGTTCCTTCCAGAGCACCGTCTTGCCACCGCCAGCGACGGCGGCCACCTGGTCGGCGCCCATCTCGGTGTAGAGGACGCGTCCCTCGCGCCACAGCGGGCCTTCCGGATAGAGCGCGGCAGCGTCGATCACCTCGGCGTGCGCGGCGCCTACCGCGCACAGCGCAGCGATCAGGACGCTAACGCGCATCGCCGCCGTCCGCGGCCGCGCCCGCGCGCAGGGCCATGAGCCCCGCCCCGCACAGCGCCACCACCGCGGCGAACGTGAACGTGATCATGCGGCTGCCCATGAGCGGCATCAGCACGAAGCTGGTGCCCAGCGTGCCGACAATGTTGCCGACGGTGGTGATCGAATAGACGAGCCCCGCCACGCGCCCGCCGTGCTGGGCGTCCGACAGGAGCAGGCGCACCGCGTAGGGCGAGAAGAAGCTCATCAGCGTGAGCGGCGCCACCATGATCGCGACCGAGGAAATCAGCGCGCCGATGACGATGTTCTCGAACGCGCCGGACGCCCAGCCGAGCACGGGATCCTTGATGAACGGGGCGGCCGCGAGGAAGATGGCCGCCACGATGAGCGCTGCACCCAGCACGCCGCTGCGCGGGCGCCGGTCGGCCAGGGTGCCGCCGATGTAGTAGCCCGCCATGAGCGCCAGCATGGTGGTGGAGATCAGCGACGCCCACACCTGGATGCCGCTGCCGAAGTACGGCGTCAGGAAGCGGCTCGCCGCCATCTGGAAGCCCATCATCGCCACGCCGAGGAAGAACCCGAACGCGAGGATTGCGGCCTGAGTCAGACTGGGCATCGGGCCGACCGGATCTGGCCGCGCGCGCCCTGCACGGTCCTGTCATTGCCGCGGGCGGTGCCGGCGAGGGACTCCGCGGGCGCGAAATCGTCCACGAGGACGCGGCCGTTGGGTTCCGCCGTGCGCTGCACGGCGCGCCCCGCCAGCAGCTGCGGCAGCGGGTGGCGGAACGCATGCGCGCGCTGCAGCGCGACCGCCCGCGCCTGCAGGGAGGCGGCCGTGCGTTCCGGCCCGTCATAGGCGATGGCGACCACGTTGCCGCCCGCCTCGTAGATGTCGATGTTGGCGAACACCGCGCGCAGCGTGTTGATCGCGGCGGGGTAGAGCATGGTGCACGGCTCGATGTTCTGCACCATGGCGCCGCCGGGCGTCAGGCGGGACTTCACGATGGTGAAGAACTCCTTCGTCAGCAGGTGGAACGGCACGAAGGTGCCGCGGTAGGCGTCCACCATGATGAGGTCGTAGCGCCTGCGGTCGCGCGCGAAGAAGCGCCGCCCGTCGGCCTCCACGGCGCGCAGGCGCGCATCGGGACGGAAGCCGAAGTACTTCGTCGCCAGCGCGATCACCTGCTTGTCCAGCTCCACACAGGTGATGTTGGCTTGCGGCATGTGCAGATGCAGGTACTGGGCGGTGGTGCCGCCGCCGAGCCCTATCTCCAGCACGTTCGTCACCGCCGGCGGATAGGCGAGGCCCGCAGTCATGTAGCGGGTGTACTCCACCGGCAGTTCGCGCGGCTGGGCGGGGTTGTAGAGGCTCTCGGTGAACAGCTTCTGGTTCACGCCGAAGACCATGGAGTAGATGCCGCCGTTCCGGGTCACGTAGATGGTGGAGTACTCGCTCTCCACCACCTCTACCTGACCGGCCAGCTGCGCATGTGCGACGCCGGGCGCGGCGAACGCGGCCGCCAGCGGCAGGCCGAGCAGGACGGCGCGACGATCGGGGGTGTACGACAAGGGGCAACTCCTGCGAGCGGCGGACGCGGCTGGTTTGGAGCCGAACGGGGCCCGGATGTCCACCGGGGACGGCTTTCGGGGACAGCTTTTCGCGTGGGCCCGGCGCCGCATGAAGGCGCGGACATGGCCATGGTGGGGCGGCAGGGAAGGATTTCCGCGCTGGCAGGCCCTAGCGGAGTCGAACCGCTCTTTTCAGGATGAAAACCTGACGTCCTAACCGATAGACGAAGGGCCCGCGCGCGGAACGGGCCGTATAATCGGCTCCGCGGCGGGAGGCAAGAGGCGCGACGCGTGGGGCCAGGCGGCTCCACTTGGGAAGTCGCCGGCCGGCCGGCCGATGCGCACTTCACGCATTCGTCCCCACCTGCGGACGATGGGAGATGGCATGATCGGCGGAAAGAAAGCAGATCCGACACCAAGCAGGCCAAGTGGCCTGTAGGTGAATCCACTCCCTGCGCGCCCGCAAAATGATCGGTCGATGATCAGCTCAATCCAGAGTCTCTGGCGACGCCCGCGAGCAAGCGAAGTCGGGACGCTATCGCATCTGGAGGATGGGCCCCTGAAGCCGCGGTGATGTGCGCCTCTACCGCGCAAACTGGATCCAGTTCATCGTCATCGGCGAGATGTGCTGCGTGATCCAGAAGGATCTCTATGAACAGCGTTATGGCTTCAAGACCGAGCCGTTCATTCTCAGCCACATCCATCGCGCCCGCCTCGATAGCTCCAGCACTTCAGGAACGTCTCGGCACTACGGGTTGGGGTAACCCGCCCATCGGTGCCTCCTGATATGCACGGAATCATATACGCGCATTTTTGAGACAGAAACAGCAATATTTGGCGCCCACGCCCGGGCTGACGGCTTGCGCACCATGATTTCCTGTCGCATGCGGGGGCCGGATCGGGACCAGCTCGAGGAACGCTTTGTCGCAACCCGCAGCGCAAATTCTTCTACAGGCCAGGGCGAATGGCGCTGAGTCGCCAGTGCGCAGCGTCGTCAACGGCGCCTCAGTGGTCGTTGAGCAGGTCGACACAGGCGTCGGCGCCGCGTTCGACTACTCTTGGGTCGGTCAACAGCATTTTCTCGCGCTGCATGACATCCGGATTGTCGACGGAGAAACGCGACTGGGTGACCTACGCTCGGAAGGCGGCGCCGATCTGATCAATACGATGACGTTCGTTCCCGCTGGTCACAAGGTGTGGGGATGGTCACTCAATGAGCGACGCCGCAACTCATTTGTAGGCGTCTACCTCGACCCAGACCTTCCGGCTCAATGTTTTGGCCACACACCTGCATCTCTTGATCTGCAACCGAAGCTCTACTTTCGCAATCCCGTGCTGCTCCGGACGCTGGAAAAGCTGCGACTTTGCTTTGCACACCCTTCGAGCACAGATCAGCTTTACATCGACGCACTTGGGGTGGTTCTGGGCATCGAACTGTTTCGTGCTGCAGCAGCCGACACTGGCGTGATCAAGCACGACGGGGGTCTTTCGGACCGTCAGTTCAACCAGGTCGTTGAGGTCATTGAGGCGGACATCCGGTCGCCCCTCGCGCTGCAATCACTAGCGGATGTTGCAGGACTGAGCAGATTTCACTTTCTGCGGGCATTCAAGAAGAAGACCGGACTGACTCCCCATCAGTTCGTTATGGAACGACGAGTGGCGAGGGCTCGTCACCTTCTTGAGACGTCTCAATTGCCCCTGTCGGAGATCGGCAGGTTGACCGGCTTTGGCAGTCCGGCGCATTTCGCGAAAGTCTTCAGTTCGGCCGTTGGCATGACACCCTCCGAATACCGCCGGAAATGCTAGGGGAGCACTGCACGATTCATGCGAACCGATGACAGTCGCATGTGGCCGCCATGGAAATCACTCGATCGGTTCAAGGTAACGGTGAACCCGCAGGCACGTGGTTGCATGCGGGTATCGGCAATAGCCCGGGCGCCCCTCACCCCAGCGACTGCGCGCCCGTCATGGCCACCAGCATCGGCAACGACAGCAGCGTGTTGGTGCGGGAAAACAGCATGGCGGTCTTGGCGTGGGCGGCGCGCTTTTCCTTGGCGATGTCGGGGAAGCGGTCGTTGATGTTCAACGCACGCTGCTGGTTGGGCCAGATCACCACCCAGACGTTGAGGAACATGATCGTGGCCAGCCACATGCCGATGCCGATGAACACGTGCTTGGGCACGGCGAAGCCCTCCGACGCGCCCAGCGTGTAGGCTTCCAGCAGGTAGCCCTGGTTCCAGGCGAGCAGGAGGCCGGTGACCAGCGTCACCGCCGCGCCGTGGCGGAACCAGTAGAGCGCCGCGGGCGCGATCACCTTGGAGATCGCGGGGCCGCGGTGCTCCTCCGGGATCTTCGTCACGTTCGGGATCTGGGTGAAATTGAAATAGTAGAGGTGGCCGATCCACATGATGCCGGCGGCGACGTGCGTCCACCGCAGCAGGCCCGAAAGCAGCGCGGCGTCGTCGAGCCCGCGCTGCTGCACGCCGATGGCGTAGATGGCCAGAAACAGCGCGCCGAGACCGAGCGAGGCCCACGCCACCGCCCGGATGTTGCCGAGAAAATTCGCCATCTTGCCCGCTTCCCCTATCGAGGTCCGTCCCCTCCCCTATAGGGCGTTTCGCGGGGAAGGTCACCGGTGGCGGGCGGGGCGGATTCCCTAGGGGAGCTGCTGGGCCGCCGCGTCGCTTTCGGCCCGCTTGGCCGCCTCCCCGTCGCGCCGGCCGATGCCCAGCACGATCAGGATCGGCGCCGCCACGTAGATCGAGGAATACGTCCCGATCACGATGCCGAACGCCATGGCCACCGAGAAGGCGAACAGCGCCTCGCCGCCAAAGAACGCCATAACGCCCAGCGCCATCAGACCGGTGACGCCGGTGATGATGGTGCGCGAGAGCGTCTCGTTCACCGAAAGGTCGATCAGCTCGCCCATGGGCATGCGCTTGTACTTGCGCAGGTTCTCCCGCACCCGGTCGAGGACCACGATCTTGTCGTTGATGGAGTAGCCGATGATGGTGAGGATCGAGCCCACCGCCACGAGCGAAAACTCCATCCGCGTGATCGCAAACAGGCCGAAGGTCAGGATCACGTCGTGCGCGAGCGCGATCACCGCGCCGAGCCCGAACACGAGTCCGAAGCGGAACCAGATGTAGCACAGCATCAGCGCAATGCCGCACAGCAGCGCCAGCACGCCCTTGAACAGCAGCTCGTTCGACACCTGCGGCCCGACGACCTCCGTGCGGTCGAAAGACACGCCGGTGATGAGGCCGGAGATGGCGCCCTTCACGCGGTCTGCGATGGCGGCGGCGTTCTCGCCTTCCGGCGTCTCGAACTTCACCATGGCCTTCGTGGCGTCGCTGAACGCCTGCACCTGCACTTCGCCCACGCCCTCATCGGCAAGCAGGCTGCGCAGGCTGGCGAGGTCGATGTCGCGGTCCGGCGTGGAGAGTTCGATCAGCGTGCCGCCCTGGAAATCGACGCCGCAGTTCAGCCCCCCGCACGGCGGCTGGAACGGCATCACCGTGAGATAAAGCGAGAGGACGCAGGCCAGCGCCGACAGCGTGCACAGCACCGGCGCCAGGACCACGTACCGGAGATTCATCTTCTCGGGCAGGAACTTGATGAGCGGCCACATGGGTGTCTGCCTCAGATCGGGAGCTTTTTGGGACGCGTGCTGCGGAACCACCAGGCCACGAGGATCTGGGTGACCAACACCGCCGTGAACACCGACGTGAACACGCCGATAGTGAGCGTCCACGCAAAGCCCTTCACGGGCCCGGGGGGGGCGAGCGACATCATGATGAGGGCCGCGCCCAGGTGGGTGGCGTTGGCGTCGAGGATGGTCACGAGCGCGCGGTTGAAGCCGGCGTCGATGGCGAGCGCCGGCACGCGGCCCGCCTTCACCTCGTCGCGCATGCGCTCGTAGATCAGCACGTTGGCGTCAAGCGCCACCGCGAGCGTGAGGATGAGGCCGGCGACGCCCGGCAGCGTCAGCGCCGCGCCCGTCACTGACATCGCCGCGAGGATCAGGACGCCGTTGATGACCAGCGCCGCCACGGAGATGCCGCCGAACAGGAAGCCGTAGGCCAGCACCATGAACACGAGCACCAGCACGCCGGCGATCATGGTGGAGAGCTGGCCCGCCTCGATGGCGTCCTGGCCGAGGCCCGGACCCACGCTGCGTTGTTCGACGATGGACAGCGGCGCCGGCAGCGCGCCGGCGTTGAGCAGGTCGGCCAGCTCCTTGGCGCTGTCGGGCGTGAAGTTGCCGCTGATCTGGCCGGAGCCGCCGAGGATCGGCTCGTTGATGTTGGGCGCCGTGATCACCCGGCCGTCGAGCACGACGGCGAAGCGCTTGTTGACGTTCTCCTGCGTGGTGCGCCCGAAGATGCGCGTGCCGCGCTGGTCGAAGCGGAAGCTGACGATGGGCTCGCCCGTCTGCGCGTCGAACCCCGGGTTGGCGGACTGCAGGTCATCGCCCGAGAGCAGCGCCCGCGAGCGGACGATGACGATGGGCTCGTTGGGGTTGTCCTGCGGCAGCGCCTGCGAGCCTGGCGGTGCGCGGCCGGCGACCACGTCCTCCTGCGACACCGTCTCGTCGAGCAGGTGGAACGTGAGGCGCGCCGTCTGGCCGATCCGCCGCTTGAGCGCTTCAGGGTCCTGTTCGCCAGGGGCCTGCACCACGATGCGGTCCGCGCCCTGGCGCGTGACCGACGTTTCGCTGACGCCGCCCGGATCGATCCGGCGCATGATCACTTCGCGCGACTGGTCCACCGCCCGGCGCACGGACTGCTCCAGCGTCGCCCGCGAAAACCGCGCCTCGATGACCCCGTCCGGCTGGGTGGTGAAGGTGAGGCGTTTTTCCGTGCGGCCGAGGCCGCCCGCGTCGACGGGCGTGGCCAGCTCCTTGTCGAGCAGCGCAAGCGCCCGCTCGGCGTCGGCGGGATTGACCAGCCGCAGCCGCGCGGCGTCGCCCGCCACCCCGCGCCCGGTCTGCAGGATGCGCGGCTCGGCCTCGCGCAGCACGCGGACCATGTCGTCCACCACCGCCTCGAGCTGCTGCTTCTGCAGGGCGTCCACGTCCACCTGGTAGAGCAGGTACGCCCCGCCCTGCAGGTCGAGCCCCAGGTTCACCGGCTGGAGGTTCTGGAGGACGGGGATCCGGCTGCGGACCCCTTCCGGGATGAAGTTCGGCGCAGCGAGGACCAGCCCGAGGACCGTTACGACGATCACGAGCCACACCCGCCACGGGGCGACGTTCAGCATGGGATCAGTCCGCCTTTGCGGGCTTGGAATCGTTGGCCGGAGCCGGTTCGCCGCGGGTGCGGACCTCGGTGATGGTGTGCTTGATCACCCGGACTTCCACGTTGGTGGCGATCTCCACCCGGGCCTCGTCGTCGGCCACGGAGCGCACCTTGCAGATCAGGCCGCCGGAGGTGACGACCACGTCGCCGCGCTTCAGGTTGGCGATCATTTCCTGGTGGGCCTTGAGCCGCTTCTGCTGGGGCCGGATCATCAGGAAGTAGAAAACGACGAAAATGATCGCGAATGGGAACAGCTGCAGCAGCAGCGCGGTAGTCGGATCGGCGCCGGCGGGGGCGCCGGTCTGCGCGAAAGCGTCTGAAAAAAGCATGGGAACCCTTGGATGCGCACGCCTTCCCGGCTGCGGCGGCGCGGACTATACGGCCCTTCCCTGCCATTGCAATCGGGCCGCACCCTCACCCCATGGATGAAACCCACGCCCTGCTTTCGCGCATCGCGGGTGCGCTGGAGCGGCTCGCGCCGCCGCCGCCGGACCCCGCGACCCTCGCCGCAGGGACCACTTTCGTCTGGCGGCCGGCGGCCGGGGGCCTGCGTTCCGTCCCCGGCGGAGGCGCGCCGCTGGACCTGCTGTTGGAGGTGGACGCCCAGAAGGCGGCGCTGGTGGACAACACCCGGCGCTTCGCGTCCGGCGGGGCCGCCAACAACGCGTTGCTCTGGGGCGTGCGGGGGGCTGGCAAGAGCGCGCTGGTGCGCGCCGTCCACGCCGCCGCAGCCGCCGAGGCGCCCGCGCTGAAGCTGATCGAGGTCCCCCGGGATGCGCTGGGCGCCCTGCCCGCGCTGCTGGATGCGCTGTCCGGCGCCGCCGTGCGCGCCATCCTCTACATCGACGACCTGTCCTTCGACGGCGAGGACGATACCGCCAAGGCCCTCAAGCCCGCCCTCGATGGCGGCCTCGGCGGACGGGCGGGCAACGTGATCGTCTACGCCACGTCGAACCGCCGCCACCTCATGGGCCGCGACGCGCGGGAGAACGCCGGCCACGACCTGCACTGGTCCGACACGGCGGAGGAGCGGCTGGCGCTGTCGGACCGCTTCGGGCTCTGGCTCGGTTTCCACGCCCTCGACCAGACGGGCTACCTGCGCATCGTGGCGGCCTATGGCGCCGCCCTCAAGCTGCCGCTGGCGCCGGACGACCTCCGCACCCGAGCGCTGCAGTGGTCCATGGCGCGGGGCGCGCGCTCGGGGCGCACCGCCTGGCAGTGCATCGTGGCGCTGGCGGGCGAACTGGGCGTCGACGCCCGCATCTAGACCGGCGGCAGCAGCGGCAGCGGATCGGTGGGCGCCGCGCCCCGGCGCACCTGGAAATGCACCCGGTCGCCCGCCGCCGCGGCGATCTTCTGGCCCTGCCGCACCCGTTCGCCCTCCTTCGCGCCGAAGGCCGCGCAATGCGCGTACGCCGTGATCCACCCGCCCGCGTGCTGCACGAGCATGAGCCGGCCGTACCCGTCGAGATCGTCGCCGGCATAGACCACTTCGCCATCCGCCGCCGCCGCCACGTCGGTCCCTGCCGCGGCCTGGATGTCGACGCCGTCGGAGCGCCGCCCGCCCGGCTGCGGGCCGAACGGGGTGAGGATCCTGCCGCGCAGCGGCCAGGCGAACCGTGTGGTCCCGGCCGGCGCCGTCTGCGCCGGCGGCGCGGGCGTCTCTTGCGGCGCCACGCCGCGCGCCAGCGCGGGCAGCACCAGCGTATCGCCCACGGCCACCGCGAAGGGCTTCTCCAGCCGGTTGAGCAGCGCGAGCGAGCGGGCGTCGATGTTGTAGCGGCGGGCCACGCCCGTCAGCGTCTCGCCCCGGCGCACGCGGTGCGTGCGCGGCGGCGGCAACGCCAGCGGCTGGCCAGGCATCAGCGTGAACGGCGCATCGATGCGGTTGGCCTCGATCAGCGGCCGCAGCGGGATCTGGTAGCGGACGGCAATCGAGAACAGCGTATCGCCCGGCGCCACCACGTGGCGGCGCGGCTGGGCGCGGGGATCGAACGGGGCCGCCGCTTCCGGCTGCAGCGCCCACACCGACAGCGGCGTGCCGGGACCTGCGGCCCAGCTGCGCGGCGCGGGCGGTGCAGGCTGGGCGGGTGCGGGCTTGGCGGGTGCGGGACGCGGCGCGCGTGTGGACGCCATCTCGATGGGCGCAGGCCCGGCCCGCGGCGGTTGTTGGGAGGTCCCAACCCCTGCGAGCGCACCGCGCCCATAGGTCACCGGCGCCGGCGTCGTCGCCGCGCACCCGACCAGCAGGACAAGCGAGAAGGACGCCACACGCCGCATGAGGCGCTTCATCGGTCCGAATCGGCGCCGCCGCAAACTCAGGGCGTGACGCCGGCCTCCAGCGCCGCGAACTCGATGGGGCCGGCGTCGCGCGCCTCCAGCGATCCGTCGACGCTCTTGCGGTACTGCATCAGCCGCCCGCCGCTGGCCGCCACCAGCACGCCGCCCGCCCGCAACTGCGCCACGAGCGCCGGCGGCGGCGCCTCGACGGCGGCGTTGACGACGATGCGCTCGAAGCCGGGCTCATCGGGCCAGCCCAAGGCGCCATCGGCCCAGTGAACATAGATGTGCATGGCGCGCAGCTGGCCGATGCGGCCCCGCGCCTCCGCGGCCAGCGCCTGGCGCCGCTCCAGAGCGATGACGCGACGCGCCACGGACCCGATCACCGCGGCCTGGTAGCCGGAGCCTGTCCCCACCTCCAGCACCGTTTCCCCGCCACGCAGGTCGAGCGCCGAGAGCACCCGGCCCACCACCGAAGGACGCGTCATCTGCTGGCCGTCGCCCAGCGGCAGCGCGCGGTCCTCCAGCGCGAACGCTGCAAACTGCGGCGGCGCAAAGTGCGTGCGCGGCGTGCGCTCCATGGCGCCCAGGACGCGCGCATCGGTGACGCCGCTCTGGCGCAGTTCGAGCACGAACCGCATCAGCCGGTCGATGCTCACATCCTCCATCAGGACCGCGGGGCCTTCTTCGGGATCGCCCCGCCCAGCACGCTCCGCAAAGCGTGGTGCGTGGGCGCGTGGGTGAGATCGATGTGCAGCGGCGTCACCGAGATGCGCCCGTCATAGATGGCGCGCAGATCCACGCCTTCGGGCGGATCCGACAGCGTGCCGCGGAAGCCCAGCCAGTAGTACTGCTCGCCGCGCAGGTCCGTGCGCCGGTCGGCGAACACGATGTGATGGTCGCGCCGGCCCTGGGTGGTCACTTCCACGGCCTTCACGTCCTCCGGCGCCAGATCGGGGAAGTTCACGTTCATCACCACGTCCGCGGGCCAGCCCACCTCGATGAGCTTGCCCACCACGCCGGGCCCGTAAGTCGCCGCCGTCTCCCACGGGATCGGCTCCTCGGCGCTGCGGAAGCCGCGCGCCTGCGAGAGCGCGATGGACGGAATGCCCAGCTGCATGCCCTGCACGGCGCCGGCGATGGTACCGGACAGCGTCACGTCCTCGGCGATGTTCTGTCCGCGGTTGACGCCCGACAGCACATAATCCGGCGGGGCGTCCATCAGGTGCTGCACGCCCAGCAGCACGCAGTCCGTGGGCGTACCGCTGACGGCGAAGCGCTTGGGCCCCACATCGCGCACGCGGATCGGCGCGGTGAGCGTCAGCGCGCGCGAGGCGCCCGACTGCTCCACCTCCGGCGCGATCACCCATACATCGTCGGTGAAGTCGTGGGCGATCTTCTCCAGCACGGCGAGGCCCGTGGCGTGGATGCCGTCGTCGTTGGTGCAGAGAATGCGCATGCGGCCTCGCTTCGTGCGCGGGCGCCCGCGCGGGGCGGGGCTTAGCACCGGTCGCAGACGCTTTCGAGGGGCGGCTCAGCCCGCCTTGGCGCCCTTGGCCGCGGGCCAGCCGCCGATGATCGCGCCGCCGAGCGCGCCCACCACGAGAAAGTGCACCGCGTCGAGCGCGAAGAAGTGGAGCCCAGTGGCGCCGTAGCCCCACTGGAAGAAGCGCGCCGCGATCATCAGGGTCGCGGCCGTGACGAGCCCGGTGGAGACGCCCAGCCGCCAGCCGCCCCCGCCGCGCCAGCCGATGGCGATGGACAACCCGACCGCCCAGATCAGGGGGCCGATGATGCCGAACGGCATCTTCCAGGCGTTTCCGGTCATGTCCACATCGTCGAGATGGGCCATGGCCTGGTAGGTGGCCGGCGGCACGAGGACGCCGTAGATCAGGAACTCGACGAAATACATGGCGATGGCCGCCGCCAGAATGGCCAGGACGTTGTGACCGGCGAACCGCATCCGTTCCTCCCCTGTGGCGACCGCCCGTCGCCTGGAAGGGGAGGCTGAACCCGGCCGCGTGATCTGTCCATGCACGACGCGCGACGCGCGACGGCCGGTTTCGCCTGCGGTGACGGGGGACCGGACACGGCGCGCCGGTTGTGCCATAAGCCCTCATGTCCCCCGCGCACGCCGCGCCCCGGCTGCCGACCTTCGCCCGCGACGGCGTCGGCGCCAGGGCTTTCCTCATCCACGAAGACGCCCGCGTCCTCGGCTTCGACAAACCCGCAGGGCTCTCCGTGCAGGGCGGCTCCGGCGTGGAGGCCAATCTCGACGACATGCTGGCGGCCTTCGCGCGCGGCGCCGGCAAGCAGCCGCGCCTGGCGCACCGTCTGGACCGCGAGACGAGCGGCGTGATCCTCGCCGGGCGCACCCATGCGGCGCTGGTGTTCCTCAACCGCGCCTTCGCGGAGCGGCGAACCGAAAAGACCTACCTCGCCATCGTCTGCGGCGGCGCGCCGGAGCCTGCGGAGGGCGTCGTCTCCACGCCGCTGGTGAAAACCAAGGTGCGGGGCATCGACGTGGTGCGCGCGGCGCGTCCCGGAGAACCCGGCGCGCAGGACGCCGAAACCGCCTACCGCACGCTGGCCGCAACGCCGGGCGCGGCGCTTGTGGAGGCGCGGCCGCGCACCGGGCGGATGCACCAGATCCGCGCTCACCTCGCCCAGATCGGCCGGCCCATCGCGGGCGACGGCAAGTACGGCGGCCTCTTCTCGCTGGGCGGGTCGGCGGCGCCGCATCTGCTGTTGCATGCACTGGCGCTGGACGCCCCCCACCCGGACGGGGGAAGACTGCGCCTCACCGCGCCGCCGCCGCCGGCCTTCATGGCCGTGGCGACAGCGCTCGGCCTCGCCCAGGCCGTGCCCGACGTGCGGCGCGGCGGCGACCACATCGACGGAGAACGGCCATGACCCGCGCCCTTGTTGTCCTCGCAGCCCTTGCCCTCGCCGCCTGCGCGACGCCGGCGGTCTACGCGCCTGCCGCCCGCCCCGGCGCGCCCGGATACTCGGAGCTGAAGATCGAGGCGGACCGCTACCGTGTGTCCTACGCCGACGCGCCCAATGAGGCCGCCGCCGCCGACTACGCGTTGCTGCGCGCCGCCGAGATCACGCTCGCGCAGGGGTACGACTGGTTCATCGTCGACAACCGCGCCACCAACCGCGAAGGCCAGACCGGCGGTCCGCGCATCAGCATCGGCGGCGGCACCTCCAGCTATGGCGGGCGCTCCTCGGTGGGCGTGGGCGCGGGCGTGGGCTTCAACCTCGGCGGGGGCGCGAAATCGTCCGTCTCGCTGGAGATCCGGCTTGGTCGCGGCGCGCGCCCCGCCGACGCCAACGCCTACGACGCCCGCCAGGTGCAGGGCTCCGTGCGGCAGCGACTGTGAAAGACGACTGAAGGCATGCGTGAATTTCTCCTCGTCGCCGCAGGCGGCGCACTTGGCGCCGGCGGGCGTTACGGCGTGTCCCTGCTGGCGTTGCGCCACTGGGGCGCCGGCGCGCCGTGGGGCACGTTGATCGTCAACGTGGTGGGCGGCTTCGCCATGGGCTTGCTGGCGGGGCTGGCCGGCGACCGCCGTGGACTCATGCTGCTACTAGGCGTCGGCGTCCTTGGCGGCTTCACGACATTCTCGGCGTTCTCCATCGAATTGGTGCGCATGCTGGAGCGCGGCGAGGCGGCGCCGGCGGCGCTGTACGCCGTGGCGTCGGTGGCGCTGAGCGTCGGTGCGGCGTTTGCGGGCCTGCTGCTTGCACGGGGGATCGCATGAAGCCCGTGGAGACCGTGGCGGTGCTGCCTGAAGACGGCGAGGTGCGGCTCGATCGCTGGCTGCGCCGGCGCTATCCGCACCTCACGCAAGGCCAGCTGGGCCGGATGATCCGCACCGGTCAGGTGCGGGTGGACGGTGCGCGCGCCAAGGAGAACGACCGCGTGCGGCCCGGCCAGAGCGTGCGCATCCCGCCGGTGCCGGAGGAGTCCAAGAGCGTCGATGTGCACGCCATCACGCCCGAGGAAACGGTCTTCGTGCAAAGCCTCGTCATCCACCGCGACGACGACGTGCTGGTGCTCAACAAGCCGCACGGCCTCGCCGTGCAGGGCGGCGCCAAGACGGGCCGACATCTCGATCTTTTGCTCGACGGCCTGAAGTTCGAGTACGACGCGCGCCCGAAACTGGTGCACCGGCTCGATCGCGACACCACCGGCTGCCTTGTGCTGGCGCGCACGCCGCGCGCGGCGGCGGCGATGGCGAAATCCTTCAAGGCGCGCGAGACGACGAAGGTGTACTGGGCCGTGGTGCTGGGCTGCCCGCGCCCGCCGGAAGGCGAGATCCGCGGCTGGCTGAAGAAGTCCACCGGTCCGCTCGAGAGCGACCGCGAGATGGTGCGCCAGGCCCGCCACGGCGAGCAGGACGCGCTGTTCGCCATCACCGACTACGTGGCGCTTTCGGAAGCGTATCCGAAAGCCGCGTGGATGGCGCTGAAGCCCGTCACCGGCCGCACGCACCAGCTGCGCTTCCACATGGCCGGCATCGGCCACGCCATTCTCGGCGACATGAAGTACAAGTGCGAGCTGCCGACGCCCGGTGCGCTGAGCGAACGGCTGCACCTGCACGCCCGCGCCATCGACATCCCGCACCCGGTGAAGGGCAATGTGCGCGTGGTGGCGCCGCTGCCGCCGCACATGAAGAAGACGTTTGAGTCCCTCGGCTTCGACGAGAGCGACGCGAAGGACCCGTTCAAGGCGTTCAAGTGAGGGCGCTTTAGCGCGCGCATCGACCGGCTTCGCCTACCGCTTCGCCAGCGGATCGGGGCCGAAGCGGTTCTCGCCGTCCTGGCCTGCGAGGAACGGCACGATGATCGCCACCCGCAGCAGCATGAGGCCGCCCAGCACCAGGGCGCCGATGGACACCACGTCAGACCACGGCGCGGGCGCCAGCGTGTGCGCGTTCGCCGTGAGCCACAGCAGGCCCGCCAGCAGCACGATCTTCCACACGAGGATGAGTCCGCCGAAGCCGCGGTCGTGCAGGCGTTTGAGGATCATCATGGCGGTGGCCCACGGCAGGAAGACGAGCACCGCCGTCTGCACCGGGCCGCCGATCATCTCGAACGCCCACTGGAAGGGCTCCGCCCATGACGGCAGGGTCAGCGGGCCATCCTTTGTCAGCGCCGCGTCGGCGAAATAGGCGCCCGTGAAGAGCACGGCGAACACCAGCACGTAGCCCAGCCAGAAGCCGCGGCGGCTCACCCGTCCGAACGGCGACAGCAGGAAAAGCATGGCCTGACCCCTTGCACGGCCGCCCGGGCGGAGCGCGCCAGTATTAACCCCCTGCCCGAAATGCGCCATCGACTCGGCCGCACATCGCGGGGCAGTTAGCCCCTCCCCGGCGCAGGCCCCAATCGATTACACCCGGATGATGACACCCAAACTCGCCGTGTTCGACGTGGACGGCACCCTCGTCGACAGCCGCCGGTCCATCGCGGAAGCCATGGCCATGGCGTTCACCGCGCTGTCGCTGCCCCCACCCTCCTACGACGCGACGCGCCGGATCGTGGGCCTCTCGCTGCGGCCCGCCATCGCCGAACTGGCGCCGGGCCTGCCGGAGCGGGACTACGGCCGCCTGGCCGACGCCTACAAGGACGCGTTCATCGCCAACCGCGCGGCGGGCCTCGTGGAGCCGCTCTACGACGGCGCACGCGATCTCGTGGCGCGGCTGCGGGCGGCGGGCTGGCGCCTCGGCGTGGCCACCGGCAAGGCGCGGCGCGGCGTCGATGCGTTTCTCGCCAACCACGATTTCACCGGCTGGTTCGACGCCGCCTTCTGCGCCGATGACGGCCCCGGCAAACCCGATCCGCACATGCTGCAGCTCGTCATCGACGCGGTCGGGGCCGACCCCGCCGACGTGGTGATGATCGGCGACACAAGCTTCGACATGGCGATGGCGCGCGCGGCGGGCGTGCGCGCGCAGGGCGTGGCGTGGGGTTTCCACACCGTCGATGAAATCGCCGCCGGCGGCGCCCACCACATCGCCGACGACATGCCCGCCCTTGACGTGTCCCTCCTCGGCTGGGCCAAAGCGGCGCCATGAGCGACGCCGACGCCCCCCCGCCGCACACCCGCTTCTACAAGGAGGCCGCCGCCGCCCCCCAGCCCGGCGGCCACGCCGTGCTGATCGACGGCCGCCAGCTCCGCACCCCGGCGAAACAGCCGTTCCTCGCCCCCACCGCGGCGCTCGCGGAGGCGTGCGCGGCGGAGTGGCGCGCGCAGGGGGCTGCGGTGAAGCCGGAGACCATGCCGCTCACCAAGCTCGTCAACGTCGCGCTCGACCACACCCCGCGCACGCGGCCGCGCATCGTGGAAAGCATCGCCGGCTACGCCGCCACCGATCTCGTCTGCCACCGCGCCGACAAGCCCGCCGCCCTCGTGGAGAAGCAGGCGCAGGCGTGGGACCCGTTGGTGGCCTGGGCGCGCGAGGCGCTCGGCGCGCCGCTGAACGTGGTCACCGGCGTGATCGCCATCGACCAACCCGATGAGGCGCGCGAAGCCTTCGCCGCCAGCGCCGACGCGTGCGACGACTTTGCGCTCACCGCCCTCGCCCGCGCCGTGGGCATGGCGGGATCGGGCGTCATCGGCATCGCGCTGGCGCGCGGGCACCTGGATTCAGAGGCCGCCTGGCGCACCTCGTGCCTCGACGACTTCTGGCAGCTGGAGCAATGGGGCGAGGACTTCATCGCCCGCCAGCGCCTCGATGCGCTGAAGGCGGAGTTCGACCTGCTGGGCGCCTACTTCGCAGCGCTGAAGGCGTAGCGCTCGCCCGCGCCCAGCAGCACCAGCGGCGTGACGAACAGCAGGTAGAGCGCCGTGTGCAGGAGGCTGGCGAGGCGGAAGCCAAGGGCGTCGAGAGTGTCTAGCGCGCGCTGCATGGGGCCTCCGTCAGGGGAAAAGCCGTAGCACGCACGCCCTGAAGCCCCCGCTAACGGGCGCGGTAAACGGCGGCGTAACGAGAGCGCCCCGCCCTTGCGGGGTCCGTTCTTGCCAGTCCCCCGCGCGCTCGCTAGCACCGGGGGCACGATTTTCCACGCCATGCCGGGGCCAGACCATGAAGCACATCATCGAAGCGCTGGAAGCCAAGCGTCAGGCCGCGCGCGCGGGCGGCGGCGAGAAGCGCATGGCCTCCCAGCACGCCAAGGGCAAGCTCACCGCGCGCGAGCGGGTGGAGCTGCTGCTCGACCCGGGCTCCTTCGAGGAGTTCGACATGTTCGTGGAGCACCGCAACGCCGACTTCGGCATGGCCGACAACAAGATCCCCGGCGACGGCGTCGTCACGGGCTTCGGCACGGTGAACGGGCGGCTGGTGTACGTATTCTCCAAGGACTTCACGGTGTTCGGCGGCTCGCTGTCGATGGCGCACGCCGAGAAGATCGTGAAGGTGCAGGCCATGGCCATCCAGAACGGGGCGCCGTGCATCGGCATCTTCGATGCGGGCGGCGCGCGCATCCAGGAGGGCGTGCAGTCGCTGGCGGGCTACGCCGACATCTTCATGAACAACATCCTCGGCTCCGGCGTCATCCCGCAGATCAGCGTGATCATGGGCCCCTGCGCGGGCGGCGATGTGTATTCCCCCGCGATGACCGACTTCGTCTTCATGGTCCGCGACACGAGCTACATGTTCGTCACCGGGCCCGACGTGGTGAAGACGGTGACGAACGAGACCGTCACGGCGGAAGAACTGGGCGGCGCGCGCGTGCATTCGGCGAAGTCCGGCGTGGTGGACGGCGCGTTCGAAAACGATTTCGAGACGCTTTCCGAAATGCGCCGGCTGATCGATTTCCTGCCGTCGTCCAACCGCGAAAAGCCGCCGGTGCGGCCCTCCTTCGACGACGCCGACCGCGACGATCCCTCCCTCGACACGCTGATCCCCGACAATCCCAACAAGCCCTACGACATGAAGGAGCTGCTGGAGAAGGTGGCCGACGAGGGCGACCTGTTCGAGATCGGGCGCGACTTCGGCCGGAACATCATCACCGCCTTCGGCCGGCTTGAGGGCTCCACCGTGGGCTTCGTGGCCAACCAGCCGATGACGCTGGCGGGCGTGCTCGACATCGACGCCTCGCGCAAGGCCGCCCGTTTCGTGCGCTTCTGCGACGCGTTCAACATCCCCATCGTCACCTTCGTGGACGTGCCCGGATTCCTGCCCGGCACGAAGCAGGAGTACGGCGGCCTCATCAAGCACGGCGCGAAGCTTTTGTTCGCCTACGGCGAGGCCACGGTGCCGAAGGTCACCGTCATCACGCGCAAGGCCTACGGCGGCGCCTATGACGTGATGAGCAGCAAGCACCTCCGCGGCGACGTGAACTACGCGTGGCCCACCGCTGAAATCGCCGTGATGGGCGCGAAGGGCGCCGTGGAGATCATCTTCCGCGGCGATCTGGGCGATCCCGAAAAGATCGCCGCACGCACCAAGGAATACCAGGACCGCTTCGCCAACCCGTTCGTGGCGGCGAGCTTGGGCTACCTCGACGACGTGATCATGCCGCGCGAAACGCGCCGGCGGATCATCCGGTCACTGCGCGCGCTGAAGGGCAAGAAGCTGGAAAACCCGTGGAAGAAGCACGATAATATTCCGCTGTGAGTAGATCGAGGGGGCACAGGTGAGTCCACAGTGGATCGCAGCCATCGCGGCTGTTCTCGCGCTAATTGTGCCTTTTGCTCAAACCGCGATCAACGCCCCTACCACACGACTCTGCAGTGCTTCGTTGTTCTCCGATGTGGTTACCGTTGAAAAAGGCAACATAGTCTCTAATGTTCGGATTGGGGTGACTTTCGATAACGAAAGCGCTCCTAAGGGCGTCTCGGAAGGAACCATTAAGATTTGGAACTGCGGTACCACGGATATCGACATTTCACGGTTTGCCGCACCGGTACAGGTGGTATTCGACGGCCGAGTTGCTCCGCGCTTCGAGGGGTGGTCCGCAAACTTCAAGGTTAACGAAGACAGTGTGGGACACAACAAGAACCTTACGACAGTTACTGACCTAAAATTGACCCCAGGCTCCGGCTTTTACTTGAATTATTCCGCTCTTGGATCGGCCGCAGATATAGATTTCGATTTCAGGGTGAAGGCCGTCAACCTTTCGGCCGTTACGCTCGGCAACTATTCAACGATGGATGCGGACGCTTTGCTTTTGGGAGGTGTTTGGGCTTTCCTCAGTTTGTCTTTCGTTTGGTTGAGCTTCTTTGATAAGGATGTTGACCTGCCTGACTGGGTTACGCGCACAGTAGGGATCGTAGCACTAGCGTCCGTCTTCGCTGCAGCCTTCTTTATGGCGTCCACGCTAGCGGCTCCAACAGCCCCAGGGTCGCTCACATGATCAAGTTGCGCAGAGCGTGCTTCGCGCTTAGGGCGGATGGAGCGGAGCGTAATCCGCCGTGAGGGTGCGTGACGCGGGGATGGCGGATTGCGCTCCGCTCCATCCGCCCTACCGTACCGCCGGCTTCAGCCGGCAGTTTTTTTTCTGCACGACCGGGCCGGCTGAAGCCGGCGGTACGGGCGCCGGTCATTATCGCGCGGCAGCGCGAGACGGATGAGGGGGCGGCGGGCAGGATGGGTCTCGTTCTGCGGGACGTCCCCTCACCCTCGCTTCGCTCGACCTCTCCCCTTCGCAGGGGAGAGGTGTAGGATGGCGCCATGACACACCTCGACCTCGCCGCCCGCTTCGTCGCCGCCGTCGAGGCCGGCGACATCCCCGCCATCCGCGCCATCTACGCGCCCGACGCGCGCATCTGGCACAACACCGACGGCCTCGATTTTCCCGGCCAGACGGTGGACGAGAACCTGGCCGTGCTGGCGTGGATGCAGACGGCGCTCACGGCCAAGCGCTACGACATCGTCGCGCGGTCCGAGACGCCCACGGGTTTCGTGCAGCAGCACGTGCTGCGCGGGACCATTGCGAAGACGGGCGCGGCGTTCGAACTGCCGGCATGCATCATCTGCACGGTGGCGGGCGGGCGTATCACGCGGCTCGACGAATATTTCGACAGCGCGCACGTGGCGAAGCTGACGGCGTGACGTGTGCACCCTTCTCCCCCGCGAGGGGGAGAAGGTGGCCGAAGGCCGGATGAGGGGGCGTCGCGGCGCGCGTGCGCGTTCTGCGGGACGCCCCCTCACCCTCGCTGCGCTCGACCTCTCCCCCTCGCGGGGGAGAGGTAAGGTGCTCCGTCCGGAATTAGGGGGATAACGCCCCGCCTTCTCCACGCTTTCCGCGCCCACCAGCCCATGCGCGCCAACGCCCACGAACAAAAATCACGCCCGCCAATCCGGGGGGTGAAAACTGCCGTGCACACTGGCCCCGTCGCGTCCGCTGGAGGGCAGCCGTGCACTGCTGTTGGCCGGTGCGGGCGCGATGCGATCGAGCGTGCTGCGTATCAAGCGCAGAGCCCGCGGCCACGCCTGAAGCAGATGGCGTGAACAAGCCGCGGGGGTCAGTCCGGGGCGCCGTGTAACAGCGCGGTCCCGCACGCCGCCGGCGCTCCGTGTTTCGGGTGTGAAAAACCGCCCTGCCGGAGCCGGCGTCCAACGATCGCGGGGACGCGAGGCCGATCTCGCACTCTCCGCTCCCGCAAGGGAGCACCGTCCGCGAGGCCGCGCCTCGCGTCCCCGCCCTCCGTCTTGCGGAGGGCCGCCGCCACCGCGGGGAGCCCCCTCCCGCGCGGCCGCACCCCCGTGTCCGCGATCCACAACGCAAAGGAGCCCCCATGCACATCCGCCATTTCCCCCTCGCCCACGCCTTCACCCGCGCCCACAAGGCCGCCGCCCGCGCCGGCCGCCGCGGCGATCTCGTCGCCGCCGACCGATGGCTGAAGATCGCCGAACGCCACGAGCGGCTGGCCCTGCGCCTGTTCACCCTCGCCGCCGCCGAGGACGACATGCTCACGGCCAAGGCCTGGAGCATCGCCGAGCGCAAGCGTCTGCGCCGGGAGGGCCGCGGGGAAGACAGCGGCGGCGAGGGTGCGGCTTAACCGGCCCCTAATCCCGTTTTGCTAGGCTGATCGTCCGTTCTGCCCGGAGCCCCGCCATGCGCCAGTCCGCCGCCGCCGTCCCCCACGATCCGCCCGCGGGGCCGGTGCTGCAGGCGCTGGTGGACCGCATCGCCGCCGACGGCCGCGTCTCCGCCGACGAGGCGCTGGACGTGCGCCGGGCGGTGTTTCCCGACGGCGCCGTGGATCGCACGGAAGCCGCCGCCCTCTTCGCACTGGCGGGCCGCGTGGCCAACGACGACCCCGCCTGGCTGGAGGCCTTCATCGAAGCCGTGGGCGACCATGTGCTGGGCGCCGACAAGCTGGTGACCGACGCGCACGCCGCCTGGCTCGTGGCCCACGCCGCCAAGGCCGGGACGCTCGCCGCCCCGCTGCTGGTCAAGGTGCTCGACCGCGCCGAAAGCGTGCCTGAGGCCCTCGCCGTCGCCGCCCGCGAGGCGGTGGCCGCCGCCGTCGCCGATGCGCCGCTGGGCGCGCGCGAGGTGGAATGGGTCCGCACCTGTCTCTTCGCGCTCTCCGTCGATGGCGGCGCGCACGTGAGCGAGGCCGAGGCCCGCTGGCTGTTCGCCCTCGATGCGGCCACGGACGGCCGCGCCAACGATCCCGCCTGGCCGGACGTGTTCGTGAAGGCGATCCTCAACCACGTGATGGGCCAGCGGCCCGCCGCCGTGCTCTCCCGCGACAGCCAGCGCGCAGGGCGCGACTGGCTGGAGGCGCCGGCGAAGCCCGCCCCGCTGGGCTTCCTCGGCCGCGCCTTCGAAGGCGGCCTCGCCGGTTACATCGCCCGCGTCACCGAGGCGGGAGAGGCCGACGCCTTCGAGGCCTACTACGCCAAGCGCCTCGCCGAAGCCGACGAAGACGCCCGCCTCACCCTCGACGAGGTGACCCGCGTGGTGGCGCTGGCGCGCGCCGACGGCAAGCGCACTGCCAACGAGGCGCGCCTGCTCGACGAAGTGCGCCGCCTGGAGGCCGCTCAGGCCCGCTGACCGCCTCGACGGCGGGGCCGCCTTGCGCCAT
>JAIYAO010000022.1 GCA_027488965.1 Alphaproteobacteria bacterium | reverse complement strand
CGCACGCGGCGTTTCTCCAGTGGCGCCTCGTGCCGGCCCCGCGTCGCGGCGAACTGGTGCGGCTGTTCGGGGAGGAACTCCGCGCGGCGAGGGATCAGCTTGCCGCGCTGGTGACGCTGGAGGCGGGCAAGATCGTCTCCGAGGCGGCGGGCGAAGTGCAGGAGATGATCGATATCTGCGACTTCGCGGTCGGCCTCTCGCGCCAGCTGCACGGCCTCGTGATCGCCACCGAACGGCCAGAGCACCGCATGACGGAGTCATGGCGCGCGGCGGGCGTGTGCGGGGTCATCAGCGCGTTCAACTTTCCGGTGGCGGTGTGGAGCTGGAACGCGGCGCTGGCCCTCGTCTGCGGCGATCCTGTGCTGTGGAAGCCGTCCGAGAAGACGCCGCTCACGGCGTTTGCTGTGCAGGCGATCTTCGAGAAGGCCGTGCAGCGCTTCGGCGATGCGTCCCCGCATCTGTCGCAGGTGCTGATCGGCGGGCGCGATCTCGGCGCACAGTTGGCGGAAGACCATCGCGTGGCGGTGCTCTCGGCCACCGGCTCCACGGCCATGGGCCGCGATGTAGGGCAGAAGCTGGCGAAGCGCTTTGCGAAGCCCATCCTGGAACTCGGCGGCAACAACGCAACGATCGTGGCGCCGAGCGCCGATCTCGATCTGGCGCTGCGCGCGATTGCATTTTCTGCCATGGGAACGGCGGGCCAGCGCTGCACCACGCTCAGGCGGCTGTTCGTGCACGAAAGCGTCTACGACACGCTTGTGCCGCGGCTGAAGAAGGTCTGGTCGAGCGTCAGCATCGGCGATCCACGCCACAGCTGGGTTCTGGTCGGGCCGCTGATCGACGGCGCGGCGCTGGATGCGATGGGTGTTGCATTGGCGGAAGCGCGGGCGCTCGGTGGCCGCGTCACCGGCGGCGACCAGCGCGCGGTGGGCCTGCCGGGCTACTACGCGGAGCCTGCCCTCGTGGAGATGGACGCGCACGCCGGCCCCGTGCTGCGCGAGACGTTCGCGCCGATCCTCTACGTGATGCGCTACCGCGACCTGGATGACGCCATCGCGCTGAACAACGCCGTCAGCGCCGGCCTCTCGTCCTCGATCTTCACCAGCGACCTGCGCGAGGCCGAGCGGTTTGTCTCCGAAGCGGGCTCCGACTGCGGCATCGCCAACGTCAACATCGGCCCCTCCGGCGCCGAAATCGGCGGCGCGTTCGGCGGGGAAAAGGAGACGGGCGGGGGCCGCGAGGCGGGCTCCGACAGCTGGAAAGCCTACATGCGCCGCCAGACCAGCACGGTGAACTACGGCCACACGCTGCCGCTCGCGCAGGGGGTGAGTTTTGACGTGGAGGGGTAGTGCTTCAAAACACCGCCCGCCCGTACCGCCGGCAACGCCGCGCGCAGCGCGGCTCACGACCGCCGGGCCGGCAGGATGCCGGCGGTACAGGCGGCCGGCGCTCCGTAACTTGCCATTCGCGCTAAGAATCTCTACCAGCCGTCCATGGAAATCCGTGACGCCATCACCTTCGACGACGTGCTTCTGGAACCGGGGGCCTCACAGGTCCTGCCGGCGGATGCCGACACCCGCACCCGGCTGACCAAGACCGTCTCTCTCAACATCCCGCTCATTTCCTCGGCCATGGACACCGTGACCGAGAGCCGGCTCGCCATCGCCATGGCGCAGGCGGGCGGTCTCGGCGTCATCCACCGCAACCTCACCATCGAGCAGCAGGCCGAGGAGGTGCGCCGCGTGAAGCGGTTCGAGAGCGGCATGGTGGTGAACCCCGTGACCGTGCCGGCGGACGCCACGCTGGCCGATGTCCTGTCGCTGCGGGACCGGCTCGCCATATCCGGGTTTCCGGTGGTGGAGGCGGACACGCGCAAGCTGGTGGGCATCGTCACCAACCGCGACACGCGTTTCGCGGAGGACCCCGCCGAGCCGATCACGCAGCTGATGACCCAGAAGGTGATCACCGTGCGCGAGGGCGTGAGCCAGGAAGAGGCGCGCCGGCTGCTGCACAAGCACCGCATCGAGCGGCTCGTCGTGATCGACGACGCCGGGCGCTGCGTCGGTCTCGTCACCGTCAAGGATATGGACAAGGCCCAGAGCCACCCCCACGCCGCCAAGGACGAGCAGGGCCGCCTGCGCGCAGGCGCCGCCTCCACTGTGGGCGAGGACGGGTTCCGCCGTTCGATGGCGCTCATGGAGGCCGGCGTCGACGTGGTGGTGATCGATACCGCGCATGGACACTCGCGGTCGGTGCTCGACGCCGTGGAGCGTCTGAAGCGCGCCTCCAATCGCGTGCAGGTGATCGCGGGCAATGTGGCCACCCGCGAAGGCGCCCAGGCGTTGATCGACGCCGGCGCAGACGCGGTGAAGGTGGGCATCGGGCCAGGTTCGATCTGCACCACGCGCATCGTGGCCGGCGTGGGCGTGCCGCAACTCACCGCGATCATGGACGCCGTGGCTGCCGCCGGCGCCGCCAACATTCCCGTCATCGCCGACGGCGGGATCAAGTTCTCGGGCGATTTCGCCAAAGCGCTCGCCGCGGGCGCGGAAGTGGCGATGATCGGCTCGCTCATGGCGGGCACAGAGGAAAGCCCGGGCGAAGTGTTTCTCTACCAGGGGCGGTCCTACAAGGCCTATCGCGGCATGGGCTCTCTCGGCGCCATGGGCCAGGGCTCGGCGGACCGCTACTTCCAGAAGGAAGTGACCGACCAGATGAAACTCGTGCCCGAGGGCATCGAGGGGCAGGTGCCGTTCAAGGGCCCGGTTGGGCCCATCGTACACCAGCTCGTCGGCGGCCTGCGCGCCGCCATGGGCTATGTGGGGGCGAAGGACCTGAAGGAACTGCGCGAGAAGGCCCGCTTCGTGCGCCTGTCAGCGGCCGGCCTGCGCGAGAGCCACGTCCACGATGTCGCGATCACGCGCGAAGCGCCGAACTATCCGCTGGGTGGATGAGGTGCACACGCTCCGCACCATCGGCGACAGCGACGTCGCATGGATCCTCGCTCTGAACGCGCAGAACGAGGCCGCGACCTCGCCGCTCGACGCCGCGCGCCTGCGCCTCATGCTGGGCGACGCGTTCCACGCACGCGCCGTCAACGCAACGGACGGTTTCATCATCCCGTTCGATCAGTCGTCTGCGTACTGGAGCGAGAACTACCTGTGGTTCCGCGAACGCTATCCGCGGTTTGTGTATGTGGACCGCATCATCATTTCCGCATCGGCCCGGCGGGGCGGTCTGGCGCGCCTGCTGTACACGCACGTGTTCGACGCCGCCCGGCGCGCGGGGCGTCAGACGGTGGGCGGGGAGGTCAACTTCGATCCCCCCAATCCCGCCTCCGACGCTTTCCACGCCAGTCTCGGGTTCGTCGAAGTGGGCCGGGCGGCGCTGAGCAGCGGCAAGACTGTGCGGTACCTGATCAAAGACCTGACATGAGAGCCGGCGCCCGTACGCAAGCCGCCATCGAGATCCTCGACGACATCGCCGCCCGCAAGCGCCCCGCCGCCGACGCGGTGCGGGACTGGATGCTGTCGCACCGCTTTGCGGGATCGAAGGACCGCGCCGAGATCGGCGACATCGTGTTTGGCGCGCTGCGCTGGAAGGCGTCGTCTGCGTACCGGTTCGGCGCCGATACCTCCCGTGCGGCGGTCTGGGGCGCCCAGCGCTATGGCTTCGGCGTCGCGGCCGAGTCCATCGTCGCCGCCACCGCCGATCCGCATGCTCCGGCGCCGCCGGACGAGGGTGAACGCGCCGCCCTGTTCGGTGAAACGCCGCAGAGCCGGCTCGAAGGTGCGCCGGCGCACGTGGCGGGGGATTACCCCGACTGGCTCGACGCCAGCATGGCGCGCGCCTTTGGAGAAAGCCGTGCTGCGGAAGGCGCAAGCCTCGCCGCGCCGGCGCCGCTCGACCTGCGCGCCAACACGCTGAAGGCCACGCGGGACAAGGTCATCGCCGCGCTTGCGGAAAGCCCACGCCTGCTCGCGCCACCGGAGACCGCAGGCTATGCGCCGGATGGCATCCGCATCCCGTGGTCGCAGGGCCGCACCTTTCCCTGGGCGACCGAACAGGCGTTCGTCAAAGGCTGGTTCGAGGTGCAGGACGAGGGCAGCCAGATCGCCGCGCTCATGGCGGGGGCGGCGCCCGGCATGCAGGTGGCGGACGTGTGCGCAGGCGGCGGCGGCAAGACGCTGGCGCTGGCCGCGGCGATGGCCAACAAGGGCCAGATCTTTGCGTTCGATGTGGACGGCCGGCGTCTTGCGCCCATGAACGAGCGTATCGACCGCGCAGGTGTGCGCAATGTGCAGGTCCGCGCGCCTGCGAAGGGGCGAGATGTGCTTGCCGATCTGCAGGGGCGGATGGACATCGTTCTCGTGGATGCGCCCTGCAGCGGATCGGGGACGTGGCGGCGCAACCCGGACTCCAAGTGGCGCCTGCGGCCCAACGCGCTGGCCACGCGCATCGAGGAGCAGCGTGAGGCGCTCGATCTCGCAGCCCCGCTGGTCAAGCCCGGCGGGCGCCTCGTCTACGTCACCTGCTCTGTGCTGCCGGAAGAGAATGGTGACGCGGTGGAGGCGTTCCTCCAGCGCAACAGCGCATTCTCACGCGCGCCGCTGGCGTTTCTCGGGCCCGACCTTGCGCTGGCCTGCGGCGCGCCCGTGGGCGCATCGCAGGTCCAACTGTCTCCGCTCCGCACCGCGACGGATGGCTTCTTTGTCGCGGCGCTGGTGCGCGGCTAGAGGTGCGTCTTGAACCAGGCCGTGGACTCCTCCACGGCGCGGTGGAAGTGCGGACGGCCTTCGTAGAAATCGTAGTGGCCGCAGTCGATCTCTATGAACCTCTTGGGTTCGCCCGCCCGCGCCATCGCCGCGCGCGCCTGGGTGATCGGGATGAGGGAGTCGCTGGTGGCGGCGATCATCAGCAGCGGTTTGGGGGCGATGAGGTCGATGTAGGCGGCGGGCTGGTACTCGGCCATCCGGGCAAGGCTTTCGAGCGTGGTCGTCGGCTCCCAGTTGGGCGCGGCGTCGCCGAAACTGTGGAACCACGCGTGCGAGTCCGGGGAGCCCAGCACGCTCGGCTCGCCCGGCGGCGTGGCCACCTGGATGCGCCCGCTGGCGCCGCCCGCGTTGCGCCGCGCATGATCGCCCGCGAGCAGCGTGAGATAAGCGTTGAAGCCGTCGCGTCCTGCCAGTGAGAGCAACGAGTGCGCCACATCGAGCGCCGGAGCCTGCGCCACGACCACCTTCACGCGGGGATCGAAGGCGCCCAAGAAGAGGGCGTGGCCGCCCGAATAGGACGACCCCCAAAGGCCGATGCGGTCGGGATCGACGCCCGGTTGCGCCGCGATCCATCCCAGCGCCGCGCGCACGTCGTCGTGCTGTTCCTGCGGGATGATGCGGCCGCGCTCGGCGCCGTCGCTGGCGCCCAGATAGCGGTGATCGTAGAGGACGACGGCGAAGCCGGCGGCGTTGAACGCTTCCGCATAGCCCGCGATGCCCTGCTCCTTCACGGCGGAGAAGCCATGGCTCATGACGATGGCGGCGGCTCTTTCGGCGCCTGCGGGCGCGGCGTAGTACCACCCGCGAACCGTGAGGCCGCCGCTCTGGAATGCGATGTCCTTGCGCATGGTGTTTTCCTCGCGAAACTGGCTGTACGTATAGCGCGCGCCGCCAGCGGCGCCCGCCGAAAACGGACTGGAGCCCCGAAATGTCTCGCCCCTCGTTGCGCCGCGCCGCCATCGTCAGCCCCGTCCGGACGCCGGTGGGCAAGTTTCTGGGCGCCTTGAAGGACGTGCCGGTGGAGCATCTCGCCGCCACCGTCGTCACCGCGGTGGTCGCCCGCACCGGTATCGATCCCGCGCTAATCGAGGACGTCGTGTTTGCGCAGAGCTACGCCAACGGCGAGACGCCGTGCGTGGGCCGCTGGGCGGCGTTGCAGGCAGGCCTGCCTATCGAGGTCCCCGGCGTCCAGACGGACCGTCGCTGCGGCGGCGGCCTGCAGGCCATCGCCACGGCGGCGATGATGGTGGAGACGGGCGCAGCCGACGTGGTCATCGCCGGCGGCGTCGAAAGCATGAGCAACGTCGAATACTACACCACCGCTATGCGTGGCGGCGCGCGAGCGGGTTCGACGACGCTGCACGACAGGCTTGAACGCGGGCGTGAGCGCAGCCAGCCCGTGGAGCGCTTCGGCGTCATATCCGGCATGATCGAGACGGCGGAGAACGTGGCGAAGGAGTGCGCGATTGCGCGCGAGGCCAGCGATGCGTTCGCCGCCGAAAGCCACCGGCGCGCGGCGGCGGCGTGGGCGGCGGGCAAGTTCGTCGATGAGATCGTCCCCGTGTCGGTCCCGCAGAAGAAAGGCGATCCGGTGCACGTGACGCAGGATGAAGGCGTGCGCGCGGACACGACGGCGGACAGCCTTGCCCGCCTGCGCCCGATCATGAAGGGCGGCGTGGTGACGGCGGGCAACTCCAGCCAGCAGAACGATGCGGCGGCGGCGTGCCTCATCGTGGCCGAAGATAAACTGGCTGAACTGGGGCTTACGCCGATGGGGTTTCTCGTCGGCTGGAGCGCGGTGGGCTGCCATCCGGCCACCATGGGCCTCGGGCCCGTGCCGGCGGTGGCCAAGCTGTTCGCGCGCACCGGACTCTCGTGGAAGGACATCGACCTTGTCGAGCTGAACGAGGCCTTCGCCGCACAGGTGCTGGGCGTGCTGCAGCAGTGGGGCTGGGACGATCGTGCGAAGCTCAACGTCAATGGCGGCGGCGTCTCCCTCGGCCACCCCATCGCCGCCACCGGCGTGCGCATCATGACGACGCTGCTGCACGAGATGCAGGCGCGCAAGGCGCGCTACGGCCTGGAGACCATGTGCATCGGCGGCGGGCAGGGGATGGCTGCGGTGTTCGAGCGGGCGTGAGTCGCACCACCCGCTTGCACTATTCCAGCCGCACCACGCGGATCATGTTCGTCTTGCCCGGCCGGCCGAACGGCACGCCGGCGGTGATGACGATACGGTCGCCGGTGTCGGCGGCGCCGAGGTGGCGGACGCAGGCCTCCGCGCGCGTCACCATGTCTTCGATGTCCACAGCGTCCGCGGTGACGACGCTGCGCACGCCCCACGCCAGGCACAGCCGTCGGGCGGTCTCCACCCGCGGCGTCATGCCGACGATGCCGCACCGCGGCCGCTCCCGCGAGACTCGCAGCGCCGTGGAGCCGGTGGCCGTATAGGCGACGACCTTCGACGCATCGAGCACCTCGGCCATGGTGCGCGCCGACTGGGCGATGGCGTCGGCGGTGGTGTGTTCCGGGCGCGCGGCGTCGCGCTCGAGATTGGCCCAGTGGTCGGGATCGTTTTCCACGGCGCGGATGATGCGGTCCATGATCGCGACGGCGCTGGCGGGATGTCGACCCACGGCGCTTTCCGCCGACAGCATCACAGCGTCCGCGCCCTGATAGACGGCGGTGGCGACATCGGAGGCTTCCGCGCGCGTGGGCGTCGGCGCGTCGATCATCGATTCCAGCATGTGCGTGGCGACGATGACGGGCCGGCCCAGGATACGCGCCACGCGGATGATGCGCCGCTGCGCGATCGGCACCTGCTCCGGCGGCAGCTCCACGCCCAGATCCCCGCGGGCCACCATGACGGCGTCGGAGAGGGCGATGATCTCGCCCAGTTCGTCGAGGGCCGCAGGCTTCTCGATCTTGGCGATGATGCCGGCGCGGTCGGCGATCAGCGCGCGCGCCTCGCGGATGTCGGCTGCGGACTGCACGAAGGACAGGGCGACGAAGTCCACGCCCTGTTCGAGCGCGAAGGCGAGGTGGTCCTTGTCCTGCTCGGTCAGCGCCGAGATGGGGATGCGCCGCGACGGCACGTTGACGCCCTTGCGGTTCTTCAGCGTCCCGCCGAAGTCCACCCGCGCCGTCTTGATGGGCCCGTCCACCTCCGTGAGCGTCAGCTGCATCTTGCCGTCGTCGAGCTTGAGCACGTCGCCCGCTTCCAGCGTGCCGACGATCTCGGGGTGCGGCATGCGGATGAGGCCCTCCTCACCGAGCAGGTCCGACGCCTCGATGCGCACCGTCTCGCCGTACCGGAGGGTGATGGCGCCGTTGACGAAGTCGCCCACGCGCAGCTTGGGGCCCTGCAGGTCCGCGATAATCGCCACCGGGCGGCCGAGCTTGGCCTCCGCCGCGCGGATGGTGGCCACGCGCAGGGCGTGCGCATCCTTGGAGCCATGGCTGAAGTTGAGGCGGAAACAATCCACCCCCGCCTCCAGCACCATCATCATCCGCTCGGGGGGATCGCTCGCGGGGCCGAGGGTCGCCACGATCTTGCAGTCACGGCTGCGCATGGGGAATCCGATTCTGTTGCGGACGCGTTGTAGCGGCCCTCTCCCGCAAGCGGGAGAGGGCGTCTAGGGTGGCCCCATGCAGTACACCCGTCTCGGCCAGTCCGGCCTCAAAGTTTCCCGCATCTGCCTCGGCACGATGGCGTATGGCGATCCCACCAAGGGCAACCATCCGTGGGCCATGCGCGAAGGGGAGGGGCGGCCGTTCTTTCGCCAGGCCATCGAGGCCGGAATCAACTTCTTCGACACCGCAAACGCCTATTCCGAGGGCGTCAGCGAAGAGATCACGGGCCGCGCCCTGCGGGAGTTCGCGCGCCGCGACGAAGTCGTGGTGACCACCAAGGTATTCTACGGGATGCGTAAGGATCCCAACGCCCAGGGCCTTTCGCGCAAGGCGATATTCGCCGAGATCGACGCGAGCCTTTCGCGGCTCAACATGGACTATGTGGATCTCTACCAGATCCACCGATGGGACCCCGAAACCCCCATCGAGGAGACCCTGGAGGCGCTGCACGACGTCGTGAAGGCCGGCAAGGCGCGCTACATCGGGGCGTCGTCCATGTGGGCGTGGCAGTTCATGAAGGCGCTGGCGCTGCAGGAACGGCATGGCTGGGTGCGCTTCGTGTCGATGCAGAACCACCTGAACCTGCTCTACCGGGAGGAGGAGCGGGAAATGCTGCCGCTGTGCATCGACCAGGGCATCGGCGTCATCCCGTGGTCGCCGCTGGCGCGCGGGCGGCTGGCGCGCCCGGCTGGGGAGAGCACCAACCGCATCGAGACCGATCGGTTCGGCCAGTTCCTCTATCGAAAGACGGCGGACGCGGACGCCGCGGTGCTGGATGTCGTAGGGGCCATCGCCACGGAGAGGGGGCTGGTCCGCGCGCGGGTGGCGCTGGCCTGGCTGCTCGCCAAGCCGGGCGTCACCGCCCCCATCGTCGGCGCAACCCGGCCGGAGCAGCTGGCGGACGCCGTGGCGGCCCTGGAGGTCGTACTCACGCCGGAGGAAACGGCGCGGCTGGAGGCCCCCTATGCGCCCCATGCCGTGGCGGGTTTCTGACCCGGCGTCCCGTGGCGCGTCGGCCCGCCTCGGAGGGGAAGTGGCGCGTCGGCGTCGAGCATTGCAGCTAGGACAGATTCAAGTCACGAATCGTTCAATCTGACCGCACGGCGACCCGGCGGTCGCGGGGCCGCATTACATGTCCGAAGACATCAGCCAGCTGCTTGCGTCGTTCAACGATCCTGTCCGTCTTTTCGGTCACTTCACCTACTTCCTGCTCATCCTGTCAGTGCTCATGCGCAACATCGCCTGGCTGCGCGCGCTGGCGATCGGGTCTGGCGTGACGAAGATCATCTACCGCACCTTCTTCGTGTACGATCCCGTGAGCATTTTCTGGGAAGCAGTGTTTGTCCTCGTGAACCTCGGGCAGCTTGCGCTCATGTGGTGGGAAAACCGCCGCAGGACGCTGACGCCGGAAGAGGAGACGTTCATCTCCATGTTCCAGCCGGCGCTGCCCTTCGCGGCCGCCGCAGATCTGCTGCGCGCTGGGTATTGGCATGAGGCGCCGGCCGGGTCGATGCTGACGGTGCAGGGGCAGGCGCTGAACGCACTGATCTATCTGTCGGAGGGCGATGTGCGCATCGAGGCTGGGGGGCGTCCGGTCGCGCGCTGCGGCCCCGGCGATTTTCTCGGAGAGATGACCTGGCAGAGCGGCGCCCCGGCCACCGGCACCGCCGTCGCTGAAACCGCCGTCCGCTACCTGCGATTCGAACGGTCGCAACTGGAGACCGCCATGCGCAAGCGCCCGGTGCTGGGCTTTGCGATGCAGGCCAGCTTCAACCGCAACCTGATCGGCAAGTTGGTGCGCGCGAACGAAACGCGGGCTGCAGCGCCGGCGTAGCGCTCAGATTCACGTGGCGGCCCCTGCCCGGGCCGGCGCCGTCCAGCTCTCCAGCATCCGCTTCTGCGCAGCCGGGCTCCGGTAGAGAAAATCCCCCGGCAGGCCCAGCCGCCGGCAGGCCTGCGCAGGCGGGCCATTGGTCACGGGGATGCGGTCGGCGAGGGCGCCCAGGGTGCGCAGCACTCCACGCTCGATAGCGCCGAGATCGTAGTCCCGCCCGAGCTGGAGTTTTTCACGGACGATTGTCGGCAGGATCGACACACTCGCCTTCGCCAGCGCCCGATGGACGGCCTTGGGCAGTCCCGGCGCGCCCTTACCGCTCTCGATGATGGCCAGGAACTCGCCAACGATCGGGTGCGGTTCGAAGCGAGGCGATAGCGTCTCCATCATCGCCATGAAGTCGGCGTCGCTGGCGAGCGTGGTCTGCACGCCGTAGAGCCGCGCCACCGCGACGCTCTCGGCGTAGTACCGGCGCTTGTCGTCCACGGAGAGAGGCGCAACGAAGCGGTCGTAGGCCGTCAGGAAGCCATAGCCGGCGGTGGCGCTCACCCAGTCCAGCAGGTCAGCGTCGAGCGCCTTGTAGGCCTCGCCGCCGGGGGTGCGGCCCTCCACCCGCGCGTGCATGCGGGTGACGCCGGCGATGACGCGCCGGGCCGCCGCCTGAGGTGCGTACACGCCCACCATCGCCGCCATGCCGGTGCGGCGCGAGCGGCCGATGGGGTCGGTCTTGAAGATGGAATGGTCCCACACGCCGGAGCGGATGCGGGCATCGGCGAACTCCAGCAGGACAGCCGCCACCCCGCCGATGCCCAGCGCCACCGGGTTCTTGAACACGCGCCAGTGCACCGAGTCCGGCCCCGTGAACGCGGGTGCGCCGGGCGGCCCCGCAAAGTCGATCTTCCAGCCCAGATAGGAGTCCATGGCCCGAGGCCCTCATGAAGCATTCTCCAGCCAACCATGATTTTCCCCTGCTGTTGAGCCGTGCCGTTCCGGCATCCCGGCAAGGCAGCGTCCATGCGCCCCGGCCCTAGGGCCCCGGTTGACGCCCGCACCGGCGCGGTTCAATTCGGACCATGGCTGACCTCGCTCCCCCCGCCCCCCAGCACGACCGAATTCTCATCATCGACTTCGGGTCACAGGTGACCCAGCTGATCGCCCGCCGGGTGCGCGAGAGCGGCGTGTATTGCGAGATCCATCCCTTCAACAAGGCGCAGGCCGTGCTCGACGCCGGCTACGCCCCGAAGGCGATCATCCTCTCCGGCGGCCCGGCCAGCGTGATCGAGGGCGAAAGCCCGCGCGCGCCGCAGGCCGTGTTCGAGATGGGCGTGCCGGTTCTCGCCATCTGCTATGGCCAGCAGACGATGGCGGTGCAGCTCGGCGGAAAGGTGGAAGGCGGGCACGCGCGCGAGTTCGGCCGCGCCGACGTGGAGATCGTTCGCGACAGCCCGTTGTTCGAGGGGTTCTGGGAGGTGGGCGGCAGGTACCCCGTCTGGATGAGCCACGGCGATCGCGTCACGCAGCTGCCGCAGGGGTTCACCGTCGTCGGCACATCGCCCAACGCGCCGTTCGCCATCGCGGTGGACGAACAGTACCACTTCTACAGCGTGATGTTTCATCCTGAGGTGGTGCACACGCCCGATGGCGCCAAGCTCCTGCGCAACTTCACGCACAAGATCGCTGGATGCCGCGGCGACTGGACTATGGCGGCGTTCAAGGATGAAGCCATCGCGCGCATCCGCGCGCAGGTGGGCAAGGGCCGCGTGATCTGCGGCTTGTCCGGCGGCGTCGATTCCAGCGTGGCGGCGGTGCTGATTCATGAAGCCATCGGCGAACAGCTGCACTGCGTGTTCGTGGATCATGGCCTCATGCGCCAGGCTGAAGCCGAGCAGGTGGTGACGCTGTTCCGCGACCACTACAATATCCCGCTCATCCACGCCGAAGAGAGCGACCGTTTCCTCAGCGCCCTCGAAGGCGTCTCCGACCCCGAAGTGAAGCGCAAGACCATCGGCAGGCTGTTCATCGACGTGTTTGAGGAGAAGGCGAGAGGCGTAGGCGGCGCCGATTTTCTCGCGCAGGGGACCCTGTATCCAGACGTGATCGAAAGCGTCTCCGCCATCGGCGGCCCGTCGGTGACGATCAAATCCCACCACAACGTAGGCGGCCTGCCCGAGCGCATGAACATGAAGCTCGTGGAGCCGCTGCGCGAGCTGTTCAAGGATGAGGTGCGCGCGCTGGGCCGCGAACTCGGCCTGCCGGAGAGCTTCGTGGGCCGCCATCCGTTCCCGGGCCCCGGCCTCGCCATCCGCGTGCCCGGCGAGATCACCCGCGAAAAGCTCGATGTGCTGCGCCATGCCGACGCGATCTATCTCGACGAGATCCGCAAGGCCGGCCTTTACGACGCGATCTGGCAGGCCTTCGCCGTGCTGCTGCCCGTGAAGACTGTGGGCGTCATGGGCGACGGACGCACCTACGAACACGTCCTCGCATTGCGCGCCGTCACGAGCACCGACGGCATGACCGCCGACTTCTTCCCCTTCGACATGGCGCTCCT
>JAIYAO010000138.1 GCA_027488965.1 Alphaproteobacteria bacterium | reverse complement strand
CGGCTTGCGGCGCGGGGGGCGCTGCGGGCGGGGGCGGGGCTGGTGACCGTCCTGTCGCGACCCGGCGCCATGCGGGACAACGCCGCCCACCTGACCGCGATCATGCTGGCCGAGACGCGCGACGTCGACGCCTTGCGTGCCGCCGCCGCCGGCGCGGGCGCCATCGTGCTTGGCCCTGCGGCGGGCGTCTCTCCATGGACCCGGGAGGCGCTGTTCGGCCTCATGGGGCTGGGCCCGCCGCTGGTTCTCGACGCCGATGCGATCACCGTCGCCGCCGAGGATCCTCTTCTCTTCTTAGCTGCTGTGCCCGCAACGGCGGTGCTGACGCCCCATCCGGGTGAGTTCCGCCGGCTTTTCCCGGACATCGTCGCCGGTTCCCGGATCGACCGTGCGCGGGCGGCGGCGGCGCGCGCGGGGTGCACCGTGCTGCTCAAGGGGCCGGACACGGTGATCGCCGCCCCGGACGGGCGCGCGGTGGTCAACGGTACGGGCACGCCGTTCCTGGCGACGGCAGGGTCCGGCGACGTGCTGGCTGGACTCATCGCCGGCCTGATCGCGCAGGGCATGACCCCGTTCGATGCGGCCTGCGCCGGCGCCTGGCTGCACGGCCGCACCGGAGAGGGACTGGGCGCCGGGCTGACGGCGGAGGATCTGCCGGAGGCTTTGCCCGCAGTTCTGGACGCCCTTGCGCCCGCCCGCCTCAAGCGGCGTTGACCCGGGCCCTGCCGCAGGTCTAAGGCCCGCGCTCTCGCGGACGTGGCGGAACTGGCAGACGCACTGGATTTAGGTTCCAGCGCCGCAAGGCTTGCGGGTTCGACTCCCGCCGTCCGCACCAGCTGCCGGCCCCCGGTTGTCGGCCTACGGGCCCATGGTGGACAGGCTCATTGGCGGGGTGCATAAGCCCCGGCTTCTTTGTTGGCGCGGCGCGTCCCTTGCGGGCGCCCGCCGCACCCATTCCTTCTGTCGGGACCCATTTCCATGCAAGTGACCGAGACGCATTCCGAGGGCCTCAGCCGCGTCTTCAGCGTCGTCGTGCCCCGCGCCGACCTGCAGCGAGCGCTCGACGCCAAGATTGAGGAAGTGCGTCCGAAGGTGAACATCAACGGCTTCCGTCCGGGCAAAGTCCCGGCCAGCCATCTGCGCAAGATCTACGGCCTCTCGATGCTCCGGGAGATCATCGACGGCGAGGTCGATTCCGCCACCAAGAAGGCCCTGCAGGACGGCAAGCTGCGCGTCGCCTCCCAGCCGGACCTCAAGGTTTCCTCCGACATGGAGAAGGTGGTGGCCCTGCAGGAGGATCTCGCGTTCGAGTTAAACGTGGAGCTCATTCCCGACTTTGAACCGGTCGATCCCGCCACGCTCAGCGTGGACAAGGTGGTGGCGCCGGTGGCTGACGAGCAGGTCGACAAGTCCCTGGAAGAACTCGCGAAATCCCAACGCACCTTCGCGGAGAAGGATGGCCCGGCCGCCGACGGCGACGCGCTAACCATCGACTTTGTCGGCAAGATCGACGGCGAACCGTTCGAGGGCGGGTCGGCCGAGAAGGCCACCGTGGTGATCGGCTCCAACCAGTTCATCCCCGGTTTCGAGGAGGGCATGGTGGGGCTTGCCAAGGGCGACACGAAGACCGTGACCGCCCGCTTCCCCGCCGGCTACGCGGTGGAGACCCTGAAGGGGCGGGACGCCACGTTCGACGTGACGGTGCATGAGGTCCGCGCCCCGGCCGAAACGGTCATCGACGACAGCCTGGCCGAAAAGTTCGGCATGGCCGACCTCGGGGCGCTCAAGGATGCGCTCCGACAGCGCCTGGAGGCCGAACACGCCACCCAGTCCCGCGCCCGCGCGAAGCGCGACCTGTTCGACAAACTGGAGGCCGCCCACGACTTCCCGCTGCCGCCCCAGATGGTGGAACAGGAGTTCGCCCAAATCTGGCGCCAGATCGAGGCCGACCGGACGGCGGGCACGCTGGAGCCGGAAGACGCCGCCAAATCCGAGGACGACCTTAAGGCCGAGTACCGCGCGATCGCCGCGCGTCGGGTGAAACTCGGGCTTGTGCTCGCCGAGATCGGCCGGCGCAGCAACATCGACGTCACCAACGACGAGGTTAGCCAGGCGGTGATGAGCCAGGCCCGCCAGTACCCCGGCCAGGAGCGGCAGGTGTTCGAGATTTACCAGAAGAATCCGCAGCTTCTGGCGCAGATCCGCGCCCCGATCTTCGAGGAAAAGACGGTCGACTACATCCTCGAACTGGCCAAGGTGACGAGCCGGACCGTGAGCCGGGACGAGCTGTTCACCGACCCTGAGGCGTGACAGGCGCGCCGCCGCGGGCCTTGCGGTCCGGCCGGCCCGGCCAAATATGATCGCAGCAGGGGCGGGTCCGAGTCGCGGAGCCGCCCGATGACCCCGCGAAGGATGACGATGACAGACCCCATCGACCGGTACATGCAGCTCGTTCCGATGGTGGTGGAGCAGACCAGCCGCGGCGAACGCGCCTTCGATATCTTCTCGCGCCTGCTGAAGGAGCGGATCATCTTCGTCACCGGTCCGGTCGAGGACGGGATGGCCAGCCTGGTGACGGCGCAGCTCCTGTTTCTGGAATCGGAGAACCCGAAGCGCGAAATCGCGATGTATATCAACAGCCCCGGCGGCATCGTGACCTCGGGCCTCGCGATCTACGACACGATGCAGTACATCCGCTCGCCGGTGTCGACCGTGTGCACGGGGCAGGCGGCGTCCATGGGATCGCTTCTCTTGGCGGCCGGCGCGCCGGGCCTGCGCATCTGCCTGCCGAATGCGCGGGTGATGGTCCACCAGCCCTCGGGCGGGTTCCGTGGGCAGGCGTCCGACATCGAGCGGCACGCCGAGGACATCATCGCCACCAAGAAGCGGTTGAACGAAATCTACGTGAAGCACACCGGCCAGCGGTACGAGGTGGTGGAAAAGACCCTCGACCGGGACCATTTCATGACCGCCGAGGAGGCGAAGGCCTTCGGCATCGTGGACCGGGTCTACGAGAAGCGGGAACTGGCCGAGGGCGCATCGTCTTAGCGACGCCCCGGCGCCACGCCCCATGCCGCCCGGCCTGTCGGGTGGCTGTCGCGGGCGCCCACACCGCCTTGCGGCTTGTTTCTTGCTGTGCTCGTATCGGGGTAGGCTTCGGGAGAGGGTCGGCGCGCCGGCTTTCTGGTGAACAGTTTTGTAAGGGATGGCGCGCCAGTCTGGCGGCGCAGGGAACAGGCCGGCGCCGCCGGTCGCCGCCATCCGCACGGGCCAAGGCTTCCGTCCAGAAGCCCTCCAGGTCCGTCAAGGAGCGCATATGAGTAAAACCACGACCGGCGGCGATTCCAAGAACACCCTGTACTGCTCGTTCTGCGGAAAGAGCCAGCACGAGGTGCGCAAGCTCATCGCCGGACCGACCGTGTTCATCTGCGACGAGTGCGTCGAACTGTGCATGGACATCATCCGCGAGGAGCACAAAACTTCGCTCGTGAAGTCCAAGGAGGGCGTGCCCAGCCCCCGCGAGATCAAGGATGTGCTCGACGACTACGTGATCGGCCAGTCGCACGCCAAGCGCGTGCTCTCGGTGGCCGTGCACAACCACTACAAGCGCCTCAACCACGCCGCCAAGAACAGCGACGTCGAACTCGCCAAGTCCAACATCCTGCTTGTCGGCCCCACGGGTTGCGGCAAGACGCTGCTGGCGCAGACGCTCGCGCGCATTATCGACGTGCCGTTCACCATGGCGGACGCGACCACGCTCACCGAAGCGGGCTACGTCGGCGAGGACGTGGAGAACATCATTCTGAAGCTGCTGCAGGCGGCGGACTACAACGTCGAACGCGCGCAGCGCGGCATCGTTTATATCGACGAAGTCGACAAGATTTCCCGCAAGTCGGACAATCCCTCCATCACCCGCGACGTGTCGGGCGAGGGCGTCCAGCAGGCGCTCCTGAAGATCATGGAGGGCACCGTCGCCTCTGTGCCCCCGCAGGGCGGCCGCAAGCATCCCCAGCAGGAGTTCCTACAGGTCGACACGACCAACATCCTGTTCATCTGCGGCGGCGCGTTCGCCGGTCTGGAGAAGATCATCCAGAGCCGCGGCAAGGGCTCCTCCATGGGCTTCAGCGCCAACGTGCGCGACCCCGAGGACCGGCGCACGGGGGAGATCCTGCGCGCCGTGGAGCCCGACGACCTGCTCAAGTTCGGCCTGATCCCGGAGTTCGTGGGCCGTCTGCCCGTGCTCGCCACGCTGGAGGATCTCGACGAGCCTGCGCTCATGCAGATCCTGACGGAGCCCAAGAACGCGCTGGTGAAGCAGTACCAGCGCATGTTCGACATGGAGAACGTGAAGCTCACCTTCCCGGACGAGGCGCTGCGGGCGATTTCCCGCAAGGCGATCGCCCGAAAGACGGGTGCGCGGGGCCTGCGGTCGATCCTGGAATCGATCCTGCTCGACACCATGTTCGAGCTCCCCGGCATGCACAGCGTGCAGGAGGCGGTGGTGTCGGCGGACGTGGTCGAGGGCCGCGCGCAGCCGCTGCTGATCTACGCCGAGGGCCGCAACGGCCAGCAATCGGCGGGCTGAGGCAAGGCTCGTTCCGGGGACGGACCCGAAACGTCCGTCTCACCGTAAAATCCGCGGCTTGCACCGGGCCGCCTGCCACGCCACATCATTCGGCGAGGCAGGGGCGGTTCGCGCCCGAATCCCCCTACCTTGCATGACGTCCGCGGGTTCTTGTCTCCCGCGGGCCGCCGACAGGAGTTCGTCCATGGCCGCCAGGCTGCTTCCCGTTCTTCCGCTGCGCGACATCGTGGTGTTTCCGCACATGGCCGCGCCGCTCTTCGTCGGCCGGGAGAAATCCGTGCGCGCGCTGGAAGAGGTGATGCGCACCGACAAGCAGATCCTGCTCGCCGCGCAGATGGAAGCTGCGGAAGACAACCCGAAGCCGGACCGCATCTACCTCATCGGCACGGTGGCCACCGTCGTGCAGCTGTTGAAGTTGCCGGACGGTACGGTGCGCGTGCTCGTGGAGGGCGGACGGCGCGCCCGCATCACGGCGTTCGTGGACAACGAGGATTTCTTCGTCGCCGAGGTGGAAGACGCGCCGGACGAGGCCGCCGACAGCCAGGAGGCGCGCGCCATGATGCGCGCCGTCGTCGAGCAGTTCGAGCAGTTTGCCAAACTCTCGCGCAAGACGTCCACGGAAGTCGTCCAGTCGATTGCGCAGATCACGGATCCGAGCCGGCTCGCAGACACCGTCGCCGCGCACCTGTCCATCAAGATTGCAGACAAGCAGGCGTTGCTCGAAGCGCTGCCCGTGCCCGCGCGGCTTGAGAAGATCCTTGCCCTCATCGAAGGCGAGATCGCCGTCCTTCAGATGGACAAGCGCATCCGCAACCGCGTGAAGCGGCAGATGGAGAAGACGCAGCGCGAGTACTATCTCAACGAGCAGATGAAGGCGATCCAGCGCGAGCTGGGCGAGGGCGACGACGGTCGCGACGATCTCGCCGAGATCGAGGACCGCATCCGCAAAACGAAGCTGTCGAAGGAAGCGCAAACAAAGGCGGAAGCGGAGCTCAAGAAGCTCCGCCAGATGTCGCCGATGTCGGCGGAATCGACGGTGGTCCGCAACTACCTCGACTGGCTGCTCTCACTGCCCTGGGGCAAGAAGAAGCCGGTCAAGAAGGACCTGCACAAGGCCGAGGCGGTGCTCAACGAGGATCACTACGGCCTCGACAAGGTCAAGGAACGCATCCTCGAGTATCTCGCGGTGCAGGCGCGCACCCAGAAGGTGCGCGGCCCCATCCTGTGCCTTGTGGGCCCGCCCGGCGTAGGCAAGACCTCGCTCGGCAAGTCCATCGCCAAGGCGACGGGGCGAGACTTCGTGCGCATGTCGCTGGGCGGCGTGCGTGACGAGGCCGAGATCCGCGGTCACCGCCGCACCTACATCGGCTCCATGCCCGGCCGCATCATCCAGTCGATGAAGAAGGCCAAGAGCGCCAATCCGCTGTTCCTGCTCGACGAAATCGACAAGCTGGGTGCCGACTACCGCGGCGATCCTTCCGCAGCCCTGCTGGAGGTGCTCGATCCCGAACAGAACGCGTCGTTCAACGACCACTATCTCGAAGTGGACTACGATCTTTCGGACGTACTGTTCATCACCACGGCCAACAGCCTCAACATGCCTCAGCCCTTGCTGGACCGCATGGAGATCATCCGCATCCCCGGCTACACAGAAGATGAGAAGCTGGAGATCGCGCGGACGCACCTTCTGCCCAAGCAGATCGAGGCGAACGGCTTGAAGAAGGGCGAATTCAAGATCGCCGACTCGGGCCTGCGCGATCTCATCCGTCGCTATACCCGGGAAGCGGGCGTGCGCAGCCTTGAGCGCGAACTCGCAAACCTCTGCCGCAAGGCAGTGCGCGAGATCGAGCAGAAGAAGAAGGCGAAGGTCGAGATCACCGACGCAAACCTGCCGGACTACGCGGGCGTCTGGAAGTACTCGTTCGGCGAGACCGACCAGGAGGACCAGGTCGGCGTCGTCACGGGCCTCGCCTGGACGGAAGCCGGCGGCGACTTGCTCACCATCGAAGCTGTGCAGATGCCCGGTCGCGGGCAGATGACGGTCACCGGAAATCTGCGCGAGGTGATGAAGGAATCGATCTCGGCGGCGAGTTCGTTCGTGCGCGCCCGCGCTATCACGTACGGCATTCGACCGCCGGTGTTCCGCGCGCGCGACATTCACGTTCACGTGCCCGAAGGCGCAACGCCGAAGGACGGCCCGTCGGCGGGCGTGGCGATGGTGACGGCGATCGTCTCCGTGCTCACGGGCGTCGCGGTGCGCAAGGATATCGCCATGACCGGCGAGGTCACGCTGCGCGGTCGCGTGCTGCCCATCGGCGGCCTGAAGGAAAAACTGCTCGCTGCATTGCGCGGCGGCGTCGGCACCGTGCTGATCCCGAAGGAAAACGAGAAAGATCTCGCCGACATTCCGGAGAACGTGAAGTCGGGCCTTAAGATTATCCCGGTGGCGATGGTCGATGAGGTTCTGGCCCACGCGCTTGTCAAGCCGTTGACAGCCATCGAATGGACGGAAGAGGACGCCGACGCTGACGACGTGCGCGCACGTCGTGAGCCCGCTGCTGGCGACGGTGTCGTCGACGACAAACGTCCGCACTGATGGGCATGAAATAGCTGTGATTCTTATTACGGCATTGTAAGTCCACAGACCACTTTCATCTTGAAATGCGCGCGGGGCGGCGCCCTTATCGTCGCCTTTGCTGCCAAGGGGAGCTGCGCAAAATGAATAAAGCGGAACTGATCGCGGCGGTCGCGGACAAGACGGGCGAGTCTAAGGCGCAAGCCGGAGCGTTCGTCGATGCAACGTTTGCGGCGATCACCGACGCACTCATCCACGGCGATGAAGTGAAACTCCCGAGCTTCGGGTCGTTCCAGGTGGTGATGACGGCGGCGCGCGTCGCGCGCAATCCACAGACCAACCAGGAAGTGAAGGTGCCCGCCGGCAGGCGCGCGCGCTTCAAGCCGGGCAAGGCGCTGAAGGACGCGCTGGAAGCGGCCAAGGGCAGTTCGCCCGGCGCTTCCTGAGTCCGGAGCACACCCTCTAACGGACGGGCGGTCGGCATTGCCGGTCGCCCGTTTTGTTTTGCGGTGCGCGCGTGTATGACGCACGCATCCAATCCACGCAGACGGATTCCCGCGCCCATGCTCGCCCGCATCTATCGTCCCGCAAAAACCGCCATGCAATCGGGCCGCGCACGGACGAAAGACTGGGTGATCGAGTTCGAGCGGGGCGCCGTCACGCCCGAAATGCTCATGGGCTGGCAGAGCACGGCCGATACTGCGAGCCAGGTGCGTCTCGCCTTCGACACGCGGGAGGAGGCCATCGCCTTCGCCCGTCGCCACGCCATTCCCCACCAGGTGGTCGAACCGCGCGAACCGCGCCGGATCGTGCGGGCCTATTCGGACAATTTCGCCTTCCGCAGGCGCGAGCCGTGGTCTCACTGAGGGCGGCCCCGTGGAGCGGCGCCCGGCCGCCGTGCTAGACGCGTACCCGCCGGCCCCGTAGCTCAACCGGATAGAGCATCCGCCTTCTAAGCGGACGGTTGCGTGTTCGAGTCACGCCGGGGTCGCCACAGCCAGAGAGGCGGGCCAGATTGTCGCATACATTCCGACGGGCGCTGGCTGCGCCTGGTCAAAATCCACTAGTATTGGCGAGACGAGGCGCCCAAATCCCTCATGTCTGAGGGGTTGTAATACTTCCAAGGCGCTGAAAGCGGGTGGCATAGGCAAGTATAGCGGGAGCTTCGGTCCCGGCTTTAATCAATTTATAGGGCGTGCGCGACATCCTGCGTCCCATCGAGCGGAGGGGACGTCACGCCATGCGGCAATCGCTTGCAGTACTCGTTGCGGTTGCATGGATGGGCTTGGCGTGTCCGGCGTCCGCCGCCACCGACTCCACCACCTTCCAGGTTACGGCGACTGTCGTTTCCAGCTGCGACGTGAGCGCCACGTCCTTGTCCTTTGGCGCTTACGATCCCGTGGCCACCGCGCCCCTCGATGGTGCGGCGACCATCAACGTGCGCTGCACCAACGGCACGTCCTATGTGGTGGCCCTCGACGAGGGCGTGGGGGCTAGCGCCACCATCAGTGAGCGGCGCATGACCAATGGCGCACAGACCCTCACCTACGCACTCTACCAAGACGCCGGCCGCTCCACGTTGTGGGGCGAAACCTCCGGTACCGATACGGTTGCGGCGACCGGGACCGGCGCGGTACAGGCGCACGCCATGTACGGTCGCGCACCGGCGCAGCAGACGGCCACAGCTGGCGGCTACAGCGACACGATCACCGTGACGGTCACCTACTGATGGGCCGCCTCGCGTCGGTTCTCCTCGCGTGTGCGCTCCTGGCGGCGGGACCTGCGGCGGCGGCGGGCCCCGGCGGCATCGGCGTGGCGCCGGTATTGGTGGACGTGCCCGTCGAGCGGGGTGTGGGCTCGCTGCGCGTCAACAATGGTCGCGGCGTGGCGGTCTCGTTCGAGGTCGCGACGTATCGGTGGACACAGGTCGACGGCGCGATGTCCTTGAGCCCACCCGTGAAATCCTCGTGGCGCCGAGCGTGTTCGAGATCGCGCCGGGCGGTCAGCAGATCATCCGTATCGCGCTTGCGCCTGTGGTGCGCGCGCGCAAGGCCGAGACACCGTTCCGCCTGCTGGTGCGCGAGCTGCCGCCGCCGGTGCGGACGCCGAACGGGCCGACGATCCTCCTTGAAATGTCGGTGCCGGTGTTTGCATCCGTCCGCGGCGCGGCGCCGGAGTTCACCGTTCGTGCGGCAGGCGCGTCGGGGGTGACGCTCACCAACACAGGACGCGCACATGCGAGGTTGCTGCAGGTCGGCGCCGGCGGATCGCCGACGCCGAAAACGCCGCGGTATCTCCTGCCTGGCGCCAGCGTGACGCGCCCGTTTCCCGTCTCCGATGGCGCGCTGCGCCTGACCGTCGCCGACGCCGCAGGCCTGCGCGCGTCGGAACAGGATGTTCCCGTTGCTGCGGCCGTTCTTGCTGGCGATCCTGTCCTGCGCGGGCGCTGAGGGCGTGCAGGAAGGTGTTCCCGACGGGACGCCGGCTGCGCTCCACCTTGTGTCTGCCGATACCGGACGCGCGTCTGATGCATGCGCCATTCTCGACGGCGACAAGGTTTTCGTGGAGCGGGCCACGCTCGGCGAGCTGGGCCTGTCAGCATTTGCAGACGATCCACGCGCATGGATCAGCCTGTCTTCAGCGCCTGGCGTTACCGCGACTCTCGATGCTCCCGCGGGCATCGTGCGCATAAGCTGCACCGCGGCCTGCTACGCTGGCCAAAAGATCGGCGCCGGATCGGGCGCACCGCCTGAGATCGCACGGGACGCGGGCGCATTCTTCAACACGGATGCGGTGCTGACCCACGTGGCCGATGGCACCGACGCCGCTGCGGCATTCGAACTGGGCGTGTTCGGCGCACAGGGCTTCGCGGAGGCCACGTGGACGGCGGCTCTCGGCGATGCCTTCCGCGCGGTGCGGCTCGAGACGCGCTGGACTTCGGACGATCCCGGCGGCCGCGTGCGCTACCGCCAGGGGGATGCCGTCGGTCGTGCGGGCGCGTTCGCCGATGCGTTCCGCTTTGCGGGCGTACAGATCGCGCGGGAATTTACACTGGAGCCGGGCTTCGTGACGACGCCGACGCCCACGCTGGCCGGCGCCGCCGCCATGCCCTCGGTAGTGGAGTTGTATGTGGACGATGCGCTGCGCCTGCGCGAACGCGTCGACGCTGGCCCGTTCACCATCGTCCATGCGCCCGTGGTCAGCGGCGCGGGCGCGGCGCGGATCGTCATCACCGATGTGCTGGGTCGCCAACAGATCATCGCGCAGCCGTTCTACGGCGGTCGCGCGATGCTGCGTCCGGGCCTTACCGATTTTGCGCTGTCAGTGGGGGCGCTGCGGGAGAACTTCTCCCTCGCGAGCAATGACTATCGCGGCGCCATCGCCGCCGGTCTCTATCGTCGCGGCCTGACGCCGAGCTTCACCATCGACGTGCGCGCCGAGGCGGTGGAAGGGCGCAGCGCCTTCGCCGCCGGCGGGTCGTGGACACCGGGCCTGTTCGGGCAGTTCGATGCGTCGGTGGCGCAGGGTGCGGGGCAGGGGGGCGGGGCGATTACGCGCCTCGGCTGGGCCCGGCGTGACCGCGCCTTTTCTTTCAGTGCCGATGTGGAGGCTGCCGGGGACGGCGTCACGCGCATCGGCGCGGCGCGCGCGTTGCCGCGGCTGCGCAGCGCTGTCACTGCGGGGGCCACAACCCGGCGCGGCGCTATCGCTTTTTCCGGAACGCACGCGGACCGCCGCGACGACGCCGACGTCGCCACCGCCGCCCTCGATTTCCAGCCGCGCATTCCAGGACGCGGCGCGCTGGGGCTCGGCCTTTTGTACACGGACGACGGCGAGAGCGCCCTGTCGGCCACCATCTCGCTCTCAGCGCCGTTCGGTGCAGGCCGCGGCGCATCGGGTGCGGTCACGCTCGAAGACGACAGGCTCTCCTCGCGGGCGCGTGCCCAACAGTCGCCGCCGCCGGAAGGCGGGCTCGGCTGGCGCGTCGGTTTGCAGGCGGGTGATCAGCAGCGCAGCGATGCTGCGATTGCCTTGCGCGGCCGCTATGGCGAGGCAGACCTGGAGGCGAGCCGCGCGCTGGGTTCCACGGGACTGCGGGCGCAGGCGGCCTTCGGCCTCGTCTGGATCGACGGCGGCGTACACGCCGCTGCGCCGGTGCGGGAAAGCTTCGCGCTGGTGGATGCTGGCGCTCCCGGCGTCCAGGTGCTCCACGAGAACCGCCGCGTCGGCGTTACGGGGCCGGACGGGCTGCTGCTGCTTGCAAACATCCGCGCCTATGAGCGCAATCGCATTGGGCTGGAGATCGACGACCTGCCTGTGGGCGCAACGCCCGCCCGCGACGCGCTCGAAGTCACGCCGGCGGCCCGCAGCGGCGTCGTCGTGCGCTTCCCGGTGGATGGCGGGGCGGCAGGCGAGGTGCGTCTCGTAGACGATGACGGCGCGTCCTTGCCTGCCGGCGCAATCCTCACAGCCGACGCCCGGCGCTTTCCCGTCGGCAGCGAGGGGCGCGTGTATCTGAGCGGTGTGGAGGACGTCATGACGTTGTGGTTTGCGGAGAAATGCGCCGCTGTCGTGGATCGTGCGGCTGTCGCGGAGGGGGCGGAGGTCGTGTGTCGAAGGCCTGGATGAACTGGCGCAGCCTGCAGGTCTGCGCGGCGGTCGCAGGTGCGGCGTGGCTTCTGTCTCCGCCGCCCGCTTCGGCCGTCTGCGGCGTGTTGTGCAATTGCGACGTGACTGCGACGCCGTTGTCCTTCGGGACCATCGATCCCCTCGCCAGCAGCGCCGTCAACGCCAACGCCACGGTCACCATAGCGTGCGGGCCGGTGGGCCTGTTCGTCGGGTACGACGTGCAACTGTCCACCGGCGGGTCCGGCGCCTTTGGCGTGCGGTCTATGACGAGCGGCGCAAACACACTGGCGTACAATCTCTACACCGACGCTGCCCGGACGACGGTCTGGGGGGATGGCGGCGGCGTCACCGACGTTGTGTCGAGCGGATTCACGATTGCGCTTGGATCCACATCCCGGTCGCACACGATCTACGGGCGCATCCCTTCGCTGGCGACGGCGCGCCCGGGCGCCTATGCGGACACGATCACCGCCACCATTGTGTGGTGATCACCCGGCGAGCCGTGTGAAGCCCTCGGCGAGATCGGCGATCAGGTCGTCCGGGTGCTCCAGACCGATGGAGAACCGCAGCAGCGGACCTGCAGCGCGCCATGCGCGCGCGGTGCGCTTGAGCTGCGGGTCGCATGTGATCACGAGACTTTCGTAGCCGCCCCAGGAAAAGCCAAGGCCGAACAGGCGCAGGCCGTCGAGCATGGCTGCAACCTGCGCCTCGCTGGCGGGATGGAGCACAATGGAGAACACGCCTGACGCGCCTTGGAAGTCGCGCGCGAACAACGCGTGGTCAGGATGGGTAGGCAGCGCTGGGTGGAGCACCTGCGCCACTTCCGGCCGCGCCTCCAGCCACCGCGCCACCGCCAGCGCCGACGCGCCTTGCCGATCGAGACGCAGCGGCATGGTGCGCAATCCGCGCAGTGTGAGATACGCGTCTTCCGGCGCCCCGGCGCCCAGTCCCAGCTCCTTCACCGTCGCCGTGATCGCTGCAATCCGTGCGGGATCGCGCGAGACCAGCGCACCCATCAGCACGTCGGCATGGCCGGCCTGGTACTTGGTCAGCGCCTGCACCGACACGTCCACGCCGTGGTCGAGGGGATTGAACAAAACGCCCGCGGACCAGGTGTCGTCGATGATTGTGGTCACGCCGCGGGCGTGGGCGGCGGCGGCGAGCGCCGGCACATCCTGCAACTCCATGGTGAGCGAGCCCGGGCTTTCGAGAAACAGCGCCTGCGTGTCGGGGCCGATTAACGCAGCGATGGCGCCGCCGGTACCGGGGTCGTAATAGCGCGTGCGCACGCCGAAGCGTGCGAGCAGGCCGTCGCAGAACCGCCGCGTGGGGCCATACACAGAGTCCGTCACCAGCACTTCGCCGCCGGCGCGCGTCGCCGACAGCAGCGCGACCGTGCAAGCCGCAAGTCCCGAAGGCGCCAGCACCGTGTCGTGTGCGCCCACCAGATCCGCCAGCGCGGCGCGCAGCGTCTCGTGCACGCCGAACCCTTCGAGGCCGTAGCTCTTGCCGGGTCCGTAGAGCGCCGCAACGGATGGCAGGAGCACCGTGGAGCCGCGTTGGATGGCTGGGTTGACGGCTCCATGTTCGGACCCGCTGGCGCGACCCGCACGGACAAGGCGGGTCTCCGGTCGCCAGCCAGGGTCTTTGGGATCGCTCATCCGGCGGCGATCGGCGTCTCGGCGCGCCCGCCCCAGTCCGCCCACGAGCCGTCGTACACGGGGACGTCCCAGCGTCCGAGGCGGGCAAGCGCCAAGGCTAGCACCGACGCCGTGATGCCCGACCCGCACGTGCACACCAGCGGCTGACGCGGGTCGATCCCCGCCGCGGCGAACACGGCCTCAAGTTCGGCGGGCGACTTCATTGTCTTGTCGGCGTTCAGCACCTCCGCCAGCGGCACATTGACCGCCCCCGGCATGTGCCCGCCCCGCAGCTCTGCGCGCGGTTCGGGATCGCGCCCGGCGAACCGCCCCGGCGGCCGGGCGTCGAGAATGCCGGCGCCGCCGGCGGCCACGCGGGCGGTCATGGCGTCAAAGCCGTAGACGAGGTCCTGGCGGAAGCGGGCGGTGAAGTGGCGCTCGGACAGCTTGTTGGGCGGCCCCTCCTCGAGCGCGAACCCCGCCGCCGTCCATGCCGGCAGCCCGCCGTCGAGAACCACGACGTCCTCGTGTCCCATGACCCGAAACGTCCACCAGACGCGGGCTGCGGAGAAGAGGCCGAGGGCGTCGTAGACCACGACCCGGTTGCCGTCGCCGATACCGAGCCGGCGCATGCGCGAGGCGAACTTCTCCGGCGGCGGGAGCATATGGGGCAGGGGGCTGGTGGTGTCGGCGATCTCGTCGATGTCGAAAAACACCGCGCCAGGGATGCGGGCTTCCACATGGGCGAGGCGGGGATCGCGCTTGTCTCCCGGCGGAAACAGGGTCGCATCGATCACGCGGATATCGGGGGCGTCGTGGCGGGCTTTCAGCCAGTGCACGTCGACGAGGGGATCGGAGGGATGTGAGGACATGGCCGGGAAGGTAGGCCGGGTGGCAGGGGAGGTTCAACACTTGATCCACCGCCGATTGCGGCGCGTACTATGACACGAATCTGATCCGGGAGAGTGAGCGGTTTGGCCGCCTCTGAAGCCTACGACGCCTTGATGCTGGACTACGCCGCCGGCGCGCTTGGCCCTGCGCACGCGCTGCTGGTGGAGACGCATCTGCGGCTCAAGCCGGACGGCCGGGCGGCGGCGGCCGTGCTGGACGCTGCGGGCGGGGCCTTTCTGGAATCGCTTCCCCCTGCCGACGTGATGGCGCTTCCCCTGGCCGGGGTCGAGACACTGCCGGGCCTGCTCGATGCGCCGGAACCGGTGATCGATGCCCGCGCGCTGATCGAGGCTGCCTCGCGGCGGCCCGACGATCTCAGCTGGCGCTGGCGGGCGCCGGGACTGCGGGAGCTGCGCCTTCCGCTGCAAGGGTCCTCTTTGCTGCGCCTTGCCGGTGGACGGGCGCTGGCGGCGCACGGCCATTCTGGCGAAGAGGTCACCCTCGTGTTGCGCGGCGCCTTCTCGGACCAGGCCGGGCACTACGAAGTGGGAGACATCGGCTTCGCCGACGAAGGTTACGACCACAGCCCCCTCGTACCGCCGGGAGACGATTGCGTGTGCCTCGTGGCGATGACCGGGCGGCTCAAGTTCCATGGCGCCGTCGCCCGCATCGCGGCCAGGCTCCTCTCCTGAATGGCGCGGCGACCGGCGCAACAGGCGGACGGCTGCGCGTGGGTCACAGGCGCAAGCTCGGGCATCGGCGCCGCCCTCTCCCATGAACTCGCTGACCGCGGCTGGACGGTGGTGACGAGCGCACGCGGCGCCGATGCGCTTTCCATGGCGCGTCGCGGGGCCGCCGCCATCCACCCCATACCCGCCGATGTCTCTGATCGTGACTCGGTCGGGGCTGCAGCCGCCCGCATTCGCGCAGAGATCGGCCCCATCGGCCTCGTGGTGGCCAATGCGGGGGTCTACCTGCCCGTGGATGCACGTGCGCCCGACGCGAGCCTCTACCGGCGCACGTTCGACGTGAACCTCATGGGCGTGGCGCACCTGCTGGAAGCGGTGATGCCCGATTTCGTGGCCCGGCGTGCGGGGCACTTCCACATCGTCTCCTCCGCCACCGGGTTCGGAGGCATGCCGACGGCGTCCGCTTACGGTGCATCCAAGGCTGCGCTGATTAACATGGCGGAGAGTCTCAAGATCGAACTGGAGCGTTGCGGTGTCGGCGTGTCGCTGTCCACGCCCGGGTTCGTGGAGACGCCCGCGCAGGACGACAACGCCTTTCCCAAACCCTTCATGGTGTCGCCGCAGCAGGCGGCGGTGCGCATCGCCGACGCGGTGGCCCGCGGCGGTTTCGAGACCACGTTCCCGCGCCGCTTCACGTGGCTGCTGAAGGCGATCTATGCGCTGCCGAAGCCGCTGCACATTCCGCTGATCCGCCGCCAGACTGGCTGGGGCGGCGACAAGGAGCCGCCGGCGCCGACGAAGAGCGGTCGGTAGCGGCTCCGTCGCACTCCTGCAGTCGGCGCAATGCGCATGTGTCGACGAGTGCGATCTCGCACCTTGAGGCGATCACTCTTTCGTGCGTAAGGGAAGCGGCCCTGAAGGCCCGCCGTACAACCCGCGCGCAGCGGTGCAGGACTATGGCTTCGCCAGCGCGATCTGCACCACGTCCGTATTCCCCGTCCGGAATCCCGCCTCGCAGTAGCTGAGATAGAACTGCCAGAGGCGTTTGAACCGGTCGTCGAAGCCGAGCGGACGGATTTCGCCCCAGGCGGCGCGGAACCTACGGCCCCATTCGGCCAGCGTCTCCGCGTAAGATACGCCGAAGCGATCGACCGTTTCGCGCCGGAGGCCGGCGCGGGACGACTCTTCGTCCAGACGCTGGAGACTGGGCAGCATGCCGCCGGGAAAAACATAGCGCTGGATGAAATCGACGCGCGAGCGGTAGCGCTCGAACAGATCGTCTCTGATCGTGATGATCTGCAGGCCGGCGCGTCCGCCCGGCTTCAGCACCTCGGCGATCTTGGCGAAATAGGCAGGCCAGTACTTCTCGCCCACCGCCTCGAACATTTCGATGGAGGCCACCTTGTCGAACGGGCCCTGCACGTCGCGGTAGTCCTGCAAGCGGATCTCGACCTTGTCGGTCAGACCGGCGCGCTGCATTCGCTCCGTGGCGAAAGCGTGTTGCTCGTCGGAGATGGTGAGCCCGGTGACGCGCGCGCCGAACTCGCGCGCTGCAACCTCTGCAAAACCGCCCCAGCCGCACCCGATTTCGAGGACATGCTCGCCGGGCCTCAGATCGATGTGGCGGGCGAGCGCCCGATACTTCTCAAGCTGGGCGGTGTCGAGGTCCTTGCACTGGGTGCGGTCGAAGCGGGCGGCGGAGTAGGTCATCGTGCCGTCCAGCCACTTGGCGTAGAAGCGGTTGCCGAGGTCGTAGTGCGCGAGAATGTTTTTGCGCGACCCCTCCCGGGTGTTCTCTCGCGAAAAGTGCTTGAGGAAATTGGCCATCCGCGCCATCGGGCTCTTGCCGCGAAAAACGCCGATGATCCGCTCGACGTTGCTGTTGAGGAACGTGAGCATGGCAGACAGATCTGGGGTGTCCCATTCGCCGGCCATGTAGCCTTCGGCCAGGCCGATGTCGCCGCCGGACAGCACGCGGCGGGCGAACGCATAGTCCTTCACCTGCAACGTGAACACCGGCTGCTCCAAATCCCCGAACGCAAGGCGGCGGCCGTCGGGCAGCACGATGACGAGGCGTCCGCCGTGGAGATTGAGCGACGCCATGCAGCACGCCTTGAAACTCGCCGGCGCTTTCAGGCGCGCGATAAGGGCGGGGGTGGCGCGCTCGGCCTCGCCCTCGGCTGCGCGAGGCGCGGAGGCGAGCACGTCGAGGCCGGCGGTGGCGTCAGTCATTGGTATGTCCCAGCAGTCGGTGTTCAGGGTGAAGGGCGAGGCCCGGCAGTGCAAGGGTTGCGGCCGTGTCCGGGCGCGGCGGCCGGCTGTGGTAGCGGGCGCCGCGCAAGCACAGCTTCAGCGCCTGCCAGTGAATGGCGACCACCACCTGAAGCGTCATCAGGGGCATCGTGAGAAACACCCGCGCGAGCCAGGCGTCGGTCAAAGGCTGTGCGGAGGTCACCAGCGTCGCCAGATGTGTGCGCACGCCGTCCACGATGTTCTCCACCACAAGGCGCGTGTGGTCGCCCGGCGTCTGGACCTGAAAGTGGTAATCGCCCGCCACTGGCAACAGCGGAGAAACGTGGAGCAGCTTGCGCGTGGCGTGCGCATGTGCGGCCGTACCGTCCACTGCGGCCACGTAGGCGTGTGTCTCGCCGAAGGTGTTGTTGACCTCGTAGATGATCCCGGCAAGGCGACCGTCCCGCCGGTATCCGAAGAAGAGCGAGATCGGGTTGAATACAAAGCCGAGCATGCGCGGGAAGCACAACAGGTCGATCCGGCCCCCATCGAGCGTGACGCCCGCTTGCGCCAGCATGCGTTCGGCCCAAGGCCGCAGCGGCGCACCGGAGCGGTCGCCATGGTCGCGGTCATGGAAAGCGAAGAGGTTGAAGCGGTTGTAGGAGAACAGCCGCAGCCGGCGGGCGGTCTCCCCCACGCGGTCGATGTCGACCATCACCTGCGCGAGCCGGTAGCTGAAACGTCGTTCGAAGGGCACATAGCGGACGTGGGTCGTCCGCCCGTCATGGGCCTGTGCGAAGGGCGCGCCCCCGCTCATGCGGCGACCGCTTCCGGAACCGGGGCGGCGTTGTCCGCCTGCCAAGGCACCCGCCCGCCCAGACGACGCGCTACGCGCAGGCCGGACGAGAGCCCGTCTTCATGGAAACCGTTGCCCAGCCATGCGCCCGCAAACCACGTGCGCCGCTCGCCCTGCCGCGCCTCGATGGCGTTGCGCGCCGCCAGCGCCTCGGCGTTGAACTGCGGATGGCTGTAGTCGTAGCGCCCGAAGGTCAGCTTCGGATCGGGCGGCGCCTGCGGGTTGAGCGTGACGAAGACGGGCTGTGCGGGGTCGATCTTCTGCAGCAGGTTCATCCAGTAGGACACGCACACGCGGCCTTCTGCGCCCGCGGCGCGCATGTAGTTCCACGACGCCCACGCCGCCTTGCGGGCAGGCATGAAGGCGGGATCGCGATGCAGCCACGCGGTGTTAGGCTCGTACTTCACGGCGCCCAGCAGGGCGCGCTCCTGCATATCCGCATCGCTCAGCAGAGCCAGCGCTTCATCGGAGTGGCAGGCGAACACCACCTGATCGAAGACCGATTCAGCGCCCGATTGCGTGCGCACCGTCACGTGATCGCCGCTGCGGGTCACAGACGCTACCGGATCGCCCGCGCGCACCCTGTCGCCCAACTGCGCACGGAGCGCGGCGACATACATCTTGCTGCCGCCCTTCACGGTGCGCCACCGCGGACGTTCCGAGTGCAGCAGGCGGTGATTGTCGAAGAAACGCAGGAACGACACCGCTGGATAGCGCAGCATTTCGCGCTCCGGCGTCGACCAGATCGCTGCGCCCATGGGCAGGAGATACTGCTGCAGGAAGGCGGGGCTCAACTTGAGCCGTGCGACGTACTCCTGAAGCGACACGTCGGGCACACGGTCTTGTTCAAGGTCGCGCCGCGCGGCGGTGCTGAAGCGCACGATGTCGGACAGCATGCCCAGGAACGCGGGCCGCGCGAGGTTGCGCTTCCAGGCGAAGATCCCGTCAAAGCCGTTGCTTGACCACTCGAACGCCCCGGGGTCCGACACCGCAAAGCTCATGTCGGAGGCGATCGTCTCCACGCCGAGATGGGCGAACAGGCTCACGAGGTTGGGATAATTGTGCAGGTTGTAGACGATGAAGCCCGTGTCCACGGCCACAGGGGTCCCGTCGTAGTCGATGGTCTGTGTGTCTGCATGGCCGCCGAGCCGCGACTCTCTCTCGAACAGCACAACGTCATGCGTGTCGCGCAGCGCCCAGGCTGCGCCCATGCCGGAGATGCCAGCGCCGATGACGCCGATACGGCGCCCGCCGCCGCTACTGCTTTGCATTGGATGTTCCCGCTATGGTCTTGTAGGCCGCCAGCGCGCGATTGCGGGCGACAGCGTGATCGACGATGGGCGCCGGGTAGTCCAGCCCGAGCCTTACGCCCGCCGCGGCGAGCACCTCGGGCGGCGCCAGCCACGGCGCGTGAATGCAGGCGGCCGGCAGGCGCGCCAGTTCCGGCACCCAGCGGCGAACGTAGGCGCCGTCCGGATCGAAGCGTTCTCCCTGTGTCACGGGATTGAACACCCTGAAGTAGGGGGCCGCATCCGCGCCGGAGCCCGCGACCCATTGCCAACCCGCAGCGTTGTTGGCGAGATCGGCATCCACGAGCGTATCCCAGAACCAGTCTTCCCCGTGCCGCCAATGGACCAGAAGGTCCTTGATCAGAAACGAGGCGGCGATCATCCGCACCCGGTTGTGCATGAAGCCCGTCGCCCAGAGTTCCCGCATGCCGGCATCGACGATTGGATAGCCGGTCCTGCCGCGTTGCCAAGAGTTAATCGCTGTGGGGTCGTTGACCCAGGGGAAGTCATCGAAGGCCGGTCGCCAGTTTCGCTCGGGCAACTCGGGGCTGTGGAAGAGAAGATGGTGCGAAAACTCCCGCCAGCCGACCTCCGAGAGGAACTTGTCGGCGTCCGCGCGCGCTTCAGGGTGGGCCGCCGTAAAGGCCTCCACGGCCCGCCAGACCTGACGGGGGCCAATCTCGCCCCAGTGGAGATGCGGCGACAGGCGGGAGGTGGCCGACAGGTCCGCCCGGTCCCGCCGGGCGCCGTAGCCCACAAGGTTTTCGTCAAGGAACGCATCGAGGCGCGCCCGGGCGCCTGCTTCTCCCGGCGTCCATGCCTCGCGCAGCCCGCCCGCCCAGTCAGGCCTGGTCGGCAGGAGGGCCCAGTCCGACAGGAGGTCGCCAGGGGCGGTGGCGGCGATGATGTGCCCCGGGGGCGGGCCGGCAGGCTCCGCCGGCGGCTGGGCGCGCGCGGCTTTCCAGAAGGGCGTGAAGACCTTGAACGCCCCCCCCGCGCCGGTGCGCAGGGTCCAGGGTTCGTGCAGGAGGGCGCTGTTGAAGCTTTCGACCGTGAGGCCGGAGGCGGTCAGGGTGGCCTTCAGGCGCGTATCCCGGGCCACAGCGGCGGGCTCATAGCAACGGTTCCACAGGAGGCCGCTCGCCCCGAGCTCCCGGGCCAGCGCCGGGATCACCTCCTCCGCGCGGCCCCGACGCAGGACCAGCAGCGCCCCACGGTGGGCGAGATCCGCCCCGAGCGCCGCCAGGCTCATGTGCAGCCACCAGTGCGCCGCCCCGCCGAGCCGCCAGACGCCGGGCGTGTCGTCGTCGAGCACGTAAAGCGGCACGACCGGACGACCGCTGGCGCAGGCCGCCGCGAGCGCCGGATTGTCGCCAAGGCGAAGGTCCTGCCTGAACCAGACAATGACCGGCGCCGCCTTACCGTGCTCAACCGCCGTGCGCGCCAACCCGGTCTCCTTGCGCGATCCGCTCGCGTGTGACAGTCGATCTACGCGTCATTCGGGCGCACGGATCACGACAGGGATGGCAGGCGCGTGAGCGGACCGGCGATCATGGTCACCGGCGGCGCCGGGTTCATCGGCTCCAACATCGTCGCTCGCCTCGCGGCCCGCGGCGACGCCGACGTGATCGTCTGCGACCGATTTCGCGACGCGACTGCGGCCAAGTGGAAGAACATCGCCAAGCATGATGTGGCCGACCTTGTGGCGCCGGAAGCGTTGTTGGCGTGGCTCGACGCCAACGCCGCGCGGGTGGCCGCCGTCGTCCACATGGGGGCCATCTCGGCGACCACGGAACCGGATGTCGATCGCATCGCCGACACCAATTTCCGTCTGTCCAAAGCCGTGTGGGACTGGTGCGCCGCCAACCGCACGCCCCTGGTGTACGCATCGTCCGCCGCCACCTACGGCGGCGGCGAGCATGGCTTTGTGGATGACAACGGATACGCAGCAGTTTCGGCCCTGAGACCGCTGAATGCCTACGGCTGGTCGAAAAAGCTGTTCGATCTCTACGCGCTGCGGGAGGCTGCGCGTGGACATGCGCCGCCGAAGTGGTCCGGCCTGCGCTTCTTCAACGTCTATGGCCCCAACGAGTACCACAAGGGCGGCCAGAAGAGCGTTGTCGCGCACATGTATCCGAAAGCCGCCGCCGGCGAGACGACGCGACTCTTCAAATCCCATCACCCGGACTACCCCGACGGCGGGCAGGCGCGCGACTTTGTCTATGTGGACGATTGCGTGGACGTGGCCGAATGGCTGCTGGCGCGCGGGGAGGGGGCTGGGCTTGTCAATGTCGGCACGGGGCGCGCCCGCACCTTCCTGGATCTCGCACACGCGCTCCACGCGGCGCTGGGCAAGCCGGCGGTGATCGAGTTCGTCGACACGCCGGAGGATATCCGCCGCAACTACCAGTACTTCACCGAAGCCGACCTCACACGTCTGCGCGCGCTGGGCTACGACAGGCAGATGACAAGCATCGAGGCGGGGGTGGGGGCCTACGTCTCGAAGCATCTCGCCGCCGACGACCCCTACGCCTGACGCGGCGGCGCCAGTTGCCGCGCACGGAACGCCTGCCTAGTCTTGCGCCCACACAACAGCAGGGAGCGAGGCCATGGTCGGGATCACGGCATACGGCGGGTATGTGCCGCGCCTGAGGCTGCAGCGCAGCGCCGCCGCCAGAGCCAACGCGTGGCTCAATCCCGGCCTCATGGGCAAGGCCAAGGGCGAGCGCGCCATGGCGAACTGGGACGAGGACGCCATCACCATGGCGGTGGAGGCCGCCCGCGATGCGCTCGGCCCCAGCGACGACCGCAGCCACATCAATGCGGTGATCTTCGCCACCACCACAGGCGCCTTCTCGGACCGCCTGAACGCCGGCATCGTCGCCGCCGCGCTGACGCTGGAGCCCTCAGTGGGCGCAAGCGATGTGACCGGCAGCCAGAAGGCCGGCGTCACCGCCCTCTCCACCGCCTTGAGCGCCGTAGCGGGCGCGCCCGCCGGCGTCAACGTGCTGGTGGCCGCCGCCGACAAGCGCCGCGCGCGGGCCGCCTCCTCGCAGGAGCTGGACTTCGGCGACGCCGCCGCGGCGTTCGTCGTCGGCGCGAAGGACACGCTCGCCGACTGGATCGGAGGTGCGGTGACCACCGCCGATTTCGTCGATCATTTCCGCGGCGCAGGCGAGGAGTTCGACTACGCATGGGAGGAGCGATGGATCCGCGACGAAGGCTTCGCCAAGCTCGTGCCGCCGACCGTTGAACGGGCGTTGAAGAGTGCGAACCTGAAGCCCGAAGACGTGGACGTCTTCATCCTGCCCTCCACGTTCAAGGGCGTGGCGGAAAGCGTGGCGAAGAAGCTCAAACTGAAGCCTGACTCCGTGCGCGATAACCTGGCGGCCCAGGTGGGCGAAGCGGGCTGCGCCCATGCGCTGGTTATGCTGGCGCACGCGCTGGAGACGGCGAAGGCGGGCCAGGTGATCGTGGTCGCACAATTCGGCCAGGGCTGCGAGGTCAACGTCTTCCGCACCACGAAGCTGGTGGAGACCTGGACGCCGCAGCGCGGCGTCTCCGGCTGGCTGGCCGACCGGAAGGAAGAGACCAACTACATGAAGTGGCTGGTGTTCAACGGCCTCGTGGAGTGGGAGCGCGGCATGCGCGCGGAGAAGGACAACAAGACCGCGTTGACCACCCTGTACCGCAACAACGACATGATCCTGGGCCTTGTGGGCGGGCGCTGCACGGAGACGGGCACGGTGCAGTTTCCGCGCTCGCGCATTTCGGTGAACCCCAACAACCCCACCGTCGATACCCAGGAGCCCTATAAGTTCGCCGACCGGCCTGCCGCTGTGCTCACCTGGTCGGCCGACCACCTAACCTACTCCATGAGCCCGCCGAACCACTACGGCATGATGGTGTTCGAGGGCGGGGGGCGCATCTTCATGGACATCACCGACGTGGAGCCCGGCGACGTGGACAGCGGCACGCCGGTGCGGATGACGTTCCGCATCAAGGAGTGGGACGACCGCCGCGGCTTCACGCGGTATTTCTGGAAGGCTGCGCCGGACCGCCGGAGGATCGCCTCGGCGGGCGCCAAAGCGGCGGCGGAATAGGCGCGTCAGTCCTCCAGGATTGCGCTCTCGGCCTGCGTGTCGCGCATGGCGATGGCGATGCAGAACGCAATCGCCGACATGGCGGCGACATAGATGTAGAAGCCCTGCTCGATGCCTGAGGCCTTGAACCAGAGCGCCACATACTCCGCCGTGCCGCCAAACAGCGCGTTCGCCAGGGCATAGGGGAGGGCCACACCCAGCGCCCGAACGTGGGTGGGAAACAGCTCCGCCTTGATGACGGCGCTGATGGACGTATAGGCCGACTGCACCAGCAGGGCGCCGAACAGGATGGCGAAGGCTGCCGGCGGCGTCGTAACCCCCGCAATGGCGGTGAACACCGGCCACGCCATCAGCGCACCGACCCCGAAGGCCCCGATAAGCATCCGCTTGCGCCCGAGCCTGTCGGACAGCCAGCCCATCGCCGGCTGGGCCGCCATGAAGCACAAAAGCGCCGCCGCGGTGATTTCCGTCGCCGTGGTCTTTGAAAACCCCGCGGTGTTGGCGAGGAACTTCTGCATGTACGTGGTGTAGGCGTAGAACGAGAGGGAGCCGCTGGCCGTCAGCCCCATGATCATCGCCGTTTCGCGCGGGTGTTTGAGGAACAACAGCAGGGAGCCAGCGCGTTCGCCGCCCGCGGCGCGCGCCGTTTCGTAGGACTGTGATTCCGGCAGGCCTAGCCGAATCCAGAACACCACAAGCGCGAGCGCCGCCCCGATGAAGAACGGGATGCGCCATCCCCAGTCCGCCAGCGCGTCTGGCCCCAT